>NZ_JBFAZA010000016.1:0-40501 GCF_040681595.1 Amycolatopsis sp. NPDC051716
CGGTCCCCGAGCGCCCCACTGTGGCCTTGGTTGCGTTGAACGCACCCAAGGCGGCCTTCGGTGCGTTCAACGCACCGAAGGCCACATTGGGGCGCTCTTCCCGGACGTCAAACAACCTGCGACGCGCGACACTAGCGGCGGGTCCACTGCTGGTTGGCGCCGCCACCGCAGGTCCAGAGGATGATCTTCGTGGCGTTCGCGGTGGCGGCGCCGCTCGCGTCCAGGCACAGTCCGGACACCGCGTTCGTGATGGTCCCGTTCGCGTTGAACGTCCACTGCTGGTTGCGCTGGCCGTTGCAGTCCCAGACGACCACGCCGGTGCCGTTGGTGGTCCCGCTGTCGTAGGCGTCGAGGCACTTGGTGCCGTTGACGACGAGCTGCCCGCGCACCGGTGCCCAGGTCTGGTTCGGACCGGCGGCGCAGTCCCACAGCTGGGCCTGGATCCCGTTGGTGATGCCGTTGCCGTCGACGTCCACGCACCGTCCGGATTGGCCACCGGCGAGCTGGACGCCTGTGCTGCCGGGCAGCGGCAGGATGGCGACGTCCGAGAGTTGCGGCGGTGTCCCCGAGAGCGTCAGGGTGTTGGTGTTGCCCTTGCCCAGGGACACGACGGCGGAGACGGTTTTCGGCGCTCCACCGGTGGCCGGGAAGGCGAGGACCGTCGGCTGCTGGCCGTTCACGGCGAGGGTCGCGGTCTGCGCGGCGGTCGCGCGGTAGGTGAAGGTCGCGACGGCGAGCCCGGTCGCGGCGGCGGTGACGCCGGTGAACCGGGAGCCGCTCGCCGGGTAGCTCGCCGACGCCGCGTCGGTGCCTTGGACGGTCAGCAGCACCGAGTCGTCGGCCGGGACGTTCACGCCGTAGCCGGTGGCGAAATCACCCGCGTCGGTGGCGCCCCAGACGTTCCGGACGTGCGCCGTGGCCGGCGTCAGGCCGAGGTCGGCCCAGCGGACGTTCGTCGTCGCCGCCGAAGACGTCCGGTTCAGCAGGACCACCGCGCGCTTGCCGGATCCACTGAGGACCTTCGAGTAGACCTGGAGCCCGGCGGCGTCCTCGGCGACCTTGACGCCCTGCAGGCCGCGCGGGTCCTGGTCGACGGCGATGACCTCCCGGTTCGCCAGGATCGCCTTCGTGGCCGCGCTCATCGTCGCGAGGTTGTTGCCCGCCAGCAGCGGCGCGCCCGAAACCGACCACAGGCTCATCTCCGTGCGGGCCTGCGCGTCGGTGAGGCCGGGCATGCCCACGGTCAGCATGTCGGGGTCGTTGACGTACCCGGTGTGCTGCGAAACGGGGTGCTGCGCCTGGTCGAAGTTGGTCAGCACCTGGCCGAGGTCCGCCGTCTGGCCGTAGTAGATGATGTCCGTGCTGGTGCGCCACATCGGGGCCGTCCCGGCACCCCAGTTCCACGGGTTCTTCTTGCCCCAGTCGCAGATCGAGAGCGTGAGGGAGCGCCCGGTCTGCGCGGTGGCGGCCTTGTTGGCGTCGCTGATCGCCTGGTAGGTGCTCTTCGGGTCGAGACCCTCGGCGTCGCCGCCGCACCAGTCGACCTTGACGAAGTCGAAGCCCCAGCGCTGGAACTGCAGCATGTCCTGCAGGTAGTGGCCCTCGCTGCCGCTCCCGGGCGCCGCGGGGCGGCCGGTCGGGAAGTAGTAGCCGCAGCCGTCGCGGCCGGCGTCGGTGTAGATCCCGGCCTTGAGTCCCTTGCCGTGCAGGTAGTCCGCGATCGCCTTCATCCCGCCGGGCCACTCGGCGGTGTCCACCGTGATGTTCCCCGCGCTGTCGCGGGTGCCCTGCCACCAGCCTTCGTCGATGTTGACGTAGCTGTAGCCGGCGTCCTTCAGCCCGGCCGAGACGAGCGCGTCGGCCTGCGCCTTGATGGTGGTGTAGTCGATCTTGGCGGCGAAGGTGTTCCACGACGCCCAGCCCATCGCCGGCGGCGGGACGGCCACCTCCGCGGTGGTCGTGCTCGCCGAGGCGACCCCGAATCCGGGGGTGATTCCGGCGATCAGCACGAGCGCGGACAATCCGAGGCGCAGCTTCATGACAGGACTCCGACTTCGTCGTCGAAAACTGTTAGCGCTAACATTTCGCGCTGCGTCTGAATTGTTGACGTCTCGCGACGCCACGTCAAGGGGCGGTCGACGGGACTTGCGGAGTTAGCTTGCTAGCATGCTAGCCTTGGCGAGTGGGCGATGACGACGTCAAGCAGTTCAACGTGTACCTGCCGATCGGCCTGATCCGGCAGGTCAAGCACCGAGCCATCGAGACGGAGCAGTCGCTCTCGGCGCTCGTCGCCGAAGCACTGCGCGCCTACCTCGCGACCGATCCCGAAGAGGAGCACTGACATGACGACCGAGGGCATCGAGGCGATGTACCTGGAGACGCACAACTGGGGCAAGGCGGCCAAGTTCTTCCAGGCGCTGGGCTACGAGATCGACTTCGCGACCGACCACAACTCCGGGCAGCTGCGCAACGGCGACGGCCCCCGGCTGTTCATCGCCGAGGTGCCCGAGAACCGGGAACCGCGGACGCAGATCGTGTTCAAGGTCCCGGACGCGGACAAGTTCGAAGCCGGCGACATCGTCGAGGTGGTCACCCCCTTCGAGGAAACCCATTACGGGACAAGGGAAATGACCGTCCGCGACCCCGACGGGCGGACGTGGACGTTGTCGGCGCCGGGCGCGGCCTGACGTGGCCGCGCCGGACAGCACGGCGGTGCGCACGGCGCTGTGGCGGGCCCTGCACGTCGCCGTCGATCCGCCGCCGCACGTCTTCGCCGACGAACTCGGCCTGCGGCTGGCGGACCCGGGCGAGCGCTGGCGGCACCGCGACGACATGGACCCGGCGACCGCCGGCCGCTACCGGGCCGGCATGGTGGCCCGGGCACGGTTCGTCGAAGACCTGGTCGCCGAGCAGGCCGGCCGGGGTGTGGGCCAGTACGTGATCCTCGGGGCCGGGCTCGACACCTTCGCCCAGCGGCGCCCGGAAATCGCGGCCCGGCTGCGGGTGTTCGAAGTGGACCAGCCGGGCCCGCAGGCGTGGAAACGCGCCCGGCTGGCCGAACTCGGCCTGGGCGCGCCGGACTGGCTGCACTTCGTGCCGGTCGACTTCGAGACGGCGTCGTGGTGGGAGCGGCTCGCGGCCGCGGGCTTCGCGCCGGACGAACCGGCGGTGGTGGCGTCGACCGGCGTCAGCATGTACCTCACCAAGGAGGCGAACGCGGCCACGCTGCGCCGGATCGCCGGATTCGCCCCGGGATCCACGCTCGCGATGACGTTCATGCTGCCGGCCGGCCTGCTCGACGAGGGCGAACGCGCCCGCCACCAAGCCACCGCGAGCCGGGCCGCGGCGGCGGGGACGCCGTTCCTCAGCTCGTTCTCCCCCGCCGAAATGCTGGCGATGGCCCGCGAAGCCGGGTTCCGCGACGTCGTCCACGTTTCGGGGGCCGAGCTGGACGCGCGGTACTTCGCGGGCCGCACCGACGGGCTCCGGGTCGTGCGGGGCGAGGAATTCCTGGTCGCCACCACGGGAACTACGGGCGGGGCTGCTGCCCGAGGTACGCCCGGAGCATCGTCTTGACCGGTTCCAGGAGCTCGGGGGAACCGTCGCGGCGGAAGGCCTCCTGGATCACGGCGTCGGCGGCGATGAACGCCGTGCGGCACGCCACCGCTGCTTCGTAGTCGTCACGCAGGAGGTGCTGCGCGACGAGGATGCGGTGCACGCCGGTGGCCATCACGCGCTTGTGCGCGAGGTCGGCTTCCCGGGTTCCGTCGGTGAGGCCGCGGCCGAACCACAGCGCGCGGAACCCGGGCTCGGCGCGGTAGAGCCCGGCGAAGGCGTCGACGAGCAGGCCGACGGGATCCGCCCAGGTCTCCTCGGCCGCTCGCTCGGCGAACGACGTCATGAGGTCTTCGAGGCGGGCGAGGTAGACCTCGCCCAGTGCTTCGGTGATGGCGTCGCGGTCCGGCAGGTACTGGTACAGCGCGCCCACCGAGACACCGGCCTCGGCGGCAACGCGGGTGGTCGTCAGCGCCTCGACGCCATCCGCGGCCAGCAGCCGGTCGGCGGCCGCGAGGACCTGGGCCAGCTTCTGCCGCGAACGGGCTTGGCGGGGCACCCGCCGCAGGCGGACACCCGCTTCGATGGGCTCCGGGCCGGTCATACGGCCTCCAACCTGAATCAGACTTTGATTCGGGTTCAGTCTAGCCCGGCTCCCGGGTCCCGGGCAGCCCGAACCGCGAGGCCGCCCGGCCCCGCCGCCTCGCTCCGCTCTCCCCGCGCCGCACCCGCGGCCGGCTCAGGCGCGGCCGAACAACCTCATTCCCCGGCGCCGCACCGGCAGCCGCCCGGCTACCGCGTCCTCCAGCAATGTCCCCACCGTCTCGCGTGCGCAGGCCTTGTTCGCGCCGATCCCGCCCGACGGTCCACGCTTGATCCACCCCGCCACGTACACCCCCGGCCGCCCGGTGACCCGGCCCGCCTCGTTCGGGACGATGCCCGCCTGCTCGTCGAACGGCAGGCCCGGCACCGGAACTCCGCGGAAGCCCGCCGCCCGGACCACACGGCCCGCCGGGATCTCGACCTCACCCTCCGGCCCCGACGTCACCACCGCGCGGACCTCGCTGTCGCCCCCGAACGCCACCGGTGCCGAGTGGAAGCGCAGCACGATGCGGCGACCCTCCGGGGGCGGTGTCGACCAGTCGACTTTCTCGCGTGGCACGCCCCGCAGCCACGCCGCCTTCCCGCCCGCCGAGGCACCTTCGATCGCCGCCGCGACGCGGGGGTCGTGCGCGTCCACCACCAACCCGCCGCGAGCCGCGAGGGCCAGCAGCTCCGGGCGCGTGTAGGCCGCCGCCTCCGGGCCGCGGCGGGCCAGCACCACCACCTCGCGGACCTTGGCCGAGCGCAGGCGGGCCAGCGCTTCCGGCGCGATCGACGTCGCGGCGAGGGCGTCCGGTTCGGCGGTGAGGATGCGGGCGATGTCCAGGGCGACGTTGCCGGTGCCCACGACGACCACGCGCTCCGCCGAAAGATCGATGGCGTCCGGCTCGACGTCCGGGTGGCCGTTGTACCAGCCCACGACCGCCGCGGCCGGCAAGCTGCCGGGCAGGTCTTCACCCGGGACGCCGAGGCGCCGGGCCTCGGTCGCGCCGACCGCGTAGATCACCGCGTCGTGGCGATCGGCCAGTCCGGGGCCGGCCGGCTCGCCGAGGCGCAGGCGCAGCCGCGGGTGGTCGTGGAACCGCGCGAACGTCTCGCCGATCTTCTTCGTCGACGGGTGGTCGGGCGCGACGCCGTAGCGGATCAGCCCACCGGCCACCGGCAGGCGGTCGATGAGCGTCACGCGGGCGTTCGTGTGCAGCAGCAGGTCTTCCACCGCGTACATCCCCGCCGGGCCGGTGCCGACGACGGCGACGTCCAAGGGCGCGAAGTCGCTCGGCAGCACCCGCCCGAACGACGGCGGGGACCACCGGTGGAAGTTCGGCGCCACCGAAACGTCCGCCAGGACGTCCCGGCCCGCGTAATACTCCGCGTTGATCTCCTCGTACGCCCGCAGCGGCCCGGTCAGGTCGCCGGCCGGGAAGATCGCGTCGACCGGGCAGGCGTCGGCGCAGGCGCCGCAGTCGATGCAGGTGTCCGGGTCGATGTAGAGCAGGTCGGTCGTCCCGAAGTCCGGCTCGTCCGGCGTCGGGTGGATGCAGTTGACCGGGCAGACCGACACGCAGGTCGCGTCGGTGCAGCAGGTCTGGGTGATCGCGAACGCCATGTCAGATCAGGTTCGCCCGCTTGTAGAACCACAGCGAGGGCTTGGTCAGCAGCCCGGCCGAGTGCAGGAACTCCATCAGCCCGGAACAGCTGGAACGCAGCATCGACTTGTGGTGCTCGTTGGCCTTCGCCTCGCGCCGCGCGCGCTTGCCGTCCAGCCCGGCGTTCTCGTAGACCTTGCCGTTCACCATGCTCGTCACGATGAAGTAGGACGCGATCGCGACGACCAGGGCATTGACCTGCCGCCGCAGCCACCCGGCACCCTTCAGCCGCTCGCGGGTCTCCTCGCGGGCGAACTTCATGTGCCGCGACTCCTCGACGACGTGGATGTTGTTGATGGTGCGCACGAACGGCACCACCCGCTCGTCGCGCATCCAGTCGCGCTGCATGACGTCGAGGACCTCTTCGGCCACGAGGATCGCCGCGTAGGCGGCCTCCCCGCTCGCGGTGGCCTTGAAGGCCCGGCCCAGTTCGACGACGAACCGGCGCGGCCGGTAGGCGGGCGCCCCCAGTTTCGCCGCCCCGCGGGCGAACATGATCGAGTGCCGGCACTCGTCGGCGATCTCGGTCAGCGCCCACTGGAACGCCGGGTCGGTCGGGTCCTTGGCGTAGAAGTCGCGCAGCATCATCTGCTGGAGGATCATTTCGAACCAGATCCCGGTGCTGGCCACCGACGCCGCCTCCTGGCGGGTCAGCTCGCGCTGCTGCTCCGGAGTCAGGTCGGCCCAATAGGAGGTGCCGTAGAGCGTGCTCCACTCCGGACTCGCGCCGTGGTAGCCGGTGTCCAGCGGCGTCTCCCAGTCGACCTCCTTGACGGGGTCGTAGGACAGCTGCTCCGACGAGTCGAGCAGCCGCCGCGCGACGGTCTCCCGATCCGACACGCCCGATTCGCTGATGCTCGTCACGACCGACCTCCTCGTCAGGTGTTACCGAAGTTCACTGTTACCAACCGTAACACATACTCGTGGCACCCGTCTCCGGTCACTTCAGTGAACGACCGTACACTCAGCTGGTGAACCCAGGACGCGCCCCGGCGGAGCCGTTCGGCTCCGGCCTGCTCGGACCACTGGACCAGCACGCCACGGCGCTGCGCCGGCGCGTCCAAGGCCTGCTCACGGCCGCTTTGATCGCCACCAACGTGATCGGCGCGCTGGTCGTCGTCGGGCTCGCGGCGCTGCTCATGCCGACGCCCGGAATGTCCGGCGAGCTGGTCCGGGTCACGGCGGTCGCAGTACCCGTGTACGTCGTCTCGGCGGTCGTCGCCGGCACGCTCTGGGGCACCCGCGGCGCCCTCCGGACCCTGCGCTGGGCGGCCGACGGACGACGTCCGACCGAAGCCGAGCGCGCCGCGAGCCTGCGTGTCCCGTTGCGGCTGACCTTCGTGCAGGCCGTGCTGTGGGGCATCGCGACGCTGCTCTTCGGCGGGCTCGCCGCGCTCGTGCAGCCGGAGGTCGTGCTCACCGAGTTCCTCGTGGTCGCGTTCGCCGCGGTCGTCGTCTGCGCGATCGCCTACCTCTTCGGCGAATTCGCGTTGCGGCCGTACGTGGCGCTCGCGCTGGCGGGCACCGCGCCGCCGCGGCCGGTCAGCGGCGGCGTCAACCGGCGGATGCTGCTGTTCTGGTGCCTGGGCACCGGGGTGCCGGTGGCCGGGCTGGTCGTCACCGCGGTGCTGGCCTGGGTGCGCGGCGACGTCTCCACCACGAAGCTCGCCGTGTCGGTGATCGCGCTCGGGCTGGTCGTGCTGTGCTTCGGGCTGCTGGTCACCGTGTTCACCGCCCGCTCGGTGGTCAACCCGATCTCCTCGGTCCGCGACGCGCTCGGGCGCGTCCGCGCCGGGGACTTCAGCGTCGAAATCCCGGTCTACGACGGCACCGAGCTGGGCCTGCTGCAGGCCGGGTTCAACGACATGACGGCCGGGCTGGCCGAACGCGAACGGCTGCGCGACCTGTTCGGCAAGCACGTCGGCCACGAGGTCGCGGTCGAGGCCATGCGCACGTCGACCGGGCTGGGCGGCACGGTCCGCACGGTCTCGGTGCTGTTCGTCGACCTCGTCGGGTCGACGACGCTGGCCGCGAGCCGCCCGCCGGAGGAGGTCGTCGGCCTGCTCAACCGGTTCTTCGCGGTGGTGGTCGACGAGGTCGACCGGCACCACGGCCTGGTCAACAAGTTCGTCGGCGACGCCGCGCTGGCCGTGTTCGGGGCACCCGCGCCGCTCGGCGACCACGCCACCTGCGCGCTGGCCGCCGGCCGCGCCATCGCGGCCCGGCTGGCCGCCGAGGTGCCGGACGGCCCGGCCGGCATCGGCGTGGCGACCGGCGACGCGGTCGCGGGCAACGTCGGCGACCCGCGCCGCTTCGAGTACACGGTGATCGGCGACCCGGTCAACGAAGCCGCCCGGCTGACCGAACTGGCCAAGAACGCGGCCGGCCGCCTGCTCGCCTCGTGGACGGCCGTCGAGTCCGCGGCCGCGGACGAGGCCGCCCGGTGGACGGCGACCGGGGAGGTCACCCTGCGCGGCCGCACCCGGCCCACGACGCTCGCCGAACCCCGGCCGCCCGCCTGAGAACCCCGTCACACCAACGGTTCCGCGATCTGCGGAAACGGCGCCGCCGGGCGGCCGCCCGGCGCGCCCTGCCGTACCGTCCTGAGTGGACGACGGCGAACAGGGGAAGACGAATGCTCACGCACCGGACCATCGAGGTCGGCGGCCTCCGCATGCGGATCGCCGAACAGGGCGCCGGCCCGCTGGTGCTGCTGCTGCACGGCTGGCCGGAGACGTCGCACTCGTGGCGCCACCAGATGGCGCCGCTGGCCGACGCCGGCTACCACGTCGTGGCGCCGGACCAGCGTGGCTACGGCGGCACCGACTGCCCGGCGGACGCGGACCGGTACACGCTCCTGCACCTCGCCGGAGACGTCGTCGGGCTGATCCACGCCCTCGGCGAGCGGGAGGCCATCGTGGTGGGCCACGACTGGGGCGCGCCCGTCGCGTGGCACACCGCGCTGCTGCGCCCGGACGTCGTCCGTGGCGTCGCCGGCCTCAGCGTGCCGCCCACCCTCCGGGCTCCCGCGCCGCCGCTGAGCCTGCTGCGCGAGCGGTTCGGCGACGGCTTCTACCAGATCTACTTCCAGCGGCCCGGCGTTGCCGAGGCCGAATTGGGCGCGGACCTGCGCACGACGTTCCGCAAACTGCTCGGCGGGAGCGCGGAAGCACCGATCGTCCGGGACGGCGAGGGCTTCCTCGATCGCTTCACCGAACCGGCCGCGCTGCCCGCCTGGCTGAGCGACGAGGACGTCGACACCGCCGTCGAGTCCTTCGGCCGCTCCGGGTTCACCGGCGGGCTCAATTGGTACCGCAACATCGACCGCAACTGGGACCTCCTGGCCGCGTGGCGGGACACCCCGATCACGCCGCCGGCCTTCTACCTGTGCGGCGACGGCGACCTCACCCGCGCGTTCACCGACACCAGCCGCATCGCCGAGGCCGCGCCCGATCTGCGCGGCGTCGTCGACGTCCCGGGCGCCGGGCACTGGGTGCAGATGGAACGCCCGGACGAGGTGAACACCGCGCTGCTGGCGTTTTTCGAACAGCTCTGACTTCAAGCAGCTCTGAGGGTCAGCGGCGCGGGTCGATGTGGACCTTCGGTCCCGCGCCGCCGATCCGCTCCCCCGCCAGCACGGCCCCGACCTCACCCAGGCCCACGGTCGCCGCGACGAGCGGCCGCGGGTCGACGGCGCCGCTCGCGTACGCGGCGATCGTCTCGGCCAGGCCCGGCGACGCGGACAGGACGCCGACCGCCGTGACGTCCTTCAGCACCAGCTCGCGGGTGTCGAGGTGGCTGGGCCGCCCGGACAGTCCGATGTAGACGACCCGGCCCGCGGGCTCCACCAGCTCCACCGCCAGCGCGGGTGCGCCGGCGGCGCCGGTCGCGTCGACGACCGCGTCGAAGGGCAGGTCCGGCAGCGTTTCCCGGGTCCACGTGTCCGCGAAGCCGAGGCTGCGGGGGAAGTCGGGGGACCCGACGCCCAGCACGTGCACTTCGGCGCCCGCCGCGCGCAGGAACATCGCCGTGAGCAGCCCGATCGTGCCCGGTCCCAGCACCAGCGCCCGGTCGCCCGTACCGGCGCCGGCCGCGCGGGCCGCGCGCAGGGCGTTGCCGCCCGGTTCGACGAGCGCACCGAGCACGGCGTCCACCGTGGCGGGCAGGGCGTGCAGCGACCAGGCGGGCACGGCGAGCCGTTCGGCCAGCGCGCCGGCCCGGCCGCCGCGGATGCCGACCTCCTGGCGCCGCTCGCAGGTGTGCTGGTGCCCCCGGCGGCAGCGGCGGCACGTCCGGTCGCCGAGCATCGTGTCGCCCATGACGCGGCGGCCGAGCCAGGCCGGGTCCACGCCCGCCCCCACCTCGGTGACCGTGCCCGCCCACTCGTGGCCGAGCCGCATCGGGTACGCCGAGTGTCCTTGGTGCAGGTAGGTCATCTCGCCGGTGAAGAACTCGACGTCGGTGCCGCAGACGCCCGCCCGGTCGACGTCGACGACGACCTCGCCCGCGACGGCCCGCGGCGCCGGGACCTCCTGCACCGAGCACTCGCCCGGCCCGGTGAGCACGAAGGCCCGCATGGTCGAAGACATGGCCGCATCCTCGCATCCCTGACGGGCGCCGAATTACCGAACACTTGCTATTTTCTTGACACCTGTCCATTATCGACGCTGTGCCCGGTGACTGGACGACCGAAGCCCCCGTGAAGGACCGGCGGGTGCGCCGGTCGCGCGCGGCGCTGATGCGCGCCGCGGTCGAGCTCGTATCCGAACGCGACTCCACGGCCGTCCCGGTGTCCGAGATCGCCGAGGCCGCGGACGTCAGCCGCCAGGTGCTGTACCAGCAGTTCGGCGACCGCGACACGCTACTGCTGGAGGCCGCGCTCGACCTCGTGCGGCGCGAACTGCTCGGCGACCTCGACGGCCTGGCGTCCGCCACCGACGAGCACGGATCGTTCCTGGCACTGGGCCGGCACTTCGCCGCCCACCGGCGCTTCTACCGCGCCCTGCTGACCGGGGCGTCCGCGTACGCCCTCAACAAGGCGCTGACCGGCCTGTTCCTCCCGCTCAACCGGGAGCACCTCGGCCACGCACTCGGCGGTCACCTCGACGCCGCGGGGATCGACGACCTGGCCACCTTCCTGACCGGAGGCGCGGGGGCGTTCGTCAACACGTGGGTCGTCGACGGGCCGGACCCGCTCGACCCGGAAGAGTTCGCCGGCCGGCTGGCGCGGATGCGCACGGTCGTCACCGCGATGATCACGAAGGAGGCCGGCCGATGATCAGCCGTCTTGTCGAACGCCTGCTGAAGCTGCCCGCGCCGGCCACCCGGCGCCTCACCGTCCAGCGGGACCTGCGCGTCCCGATGGCCGACGGCGCCGAGTTGCTGGCGGACCACTGGGCGCCGCGCACCGGGGGTGCCGGCCTGCCGACCGCGGTGCTGCGCAGCCCCTACGGCCGCCGGGGCGTGTTCGGGGCGATCCTGGCCCGCCCGCTGGCCGAGCGCGGCTTCCAGGTGCTGATCCAGAGCACCCGCGGCGGCTTCGGTTCCGGCGGTCCCTTCGATCCGCTGCGACAGGAGCGCGAGGACGGCCTCGCAACGCTGAACTGGGTCGTGAAGCAGCCTTGGTTCGGCGACGCGATCGTGCTCACCGGCCCCAGCTACCTGGGGTACGTGCAGTGGGCCGTGGCCGATCGCCTGCCGCCGCAGGTCAAGGCGATGGTCCCGCACGTCACCGAGTCCGGCCTGACGCTGGAATTCCTGCGAGAGGACGGCCTTTCGCTGGAGACGCCGTTCGGCTGGGGTGTCCAGGTCGCGACCCAGGAGCGCCGCTTCGCCCTGCTCCGGCAACGCCGGCAGGCGAAGAAAGTGCAGCAGGCGCTGAACACGCTGCCGCTCGCCCAGGCCGACGTCGTCGCCATCGGCTACCGCTCGGACTACATCCAGGACGTCCTCGCCCACCCCGAGACGAGCCCCCGGTGGGCGGCGCTCGACCACCGGGACCGCGTCGCCGACGTCACCGTGCCGGTCAGCTCGGTCGGCGGCTGGTACGACATCTTCCTGCCCGGCCAGCTCCGCGACTTCCGGACCCTGCAGGACGCCGGACGGCGGCCGCGGCTCACGGTCGGGCCGTGGACCCACGCCGGCGACCTGCTCACCGGCGCGGGCGTCTCCATCCGGGAAACCCTCGAGTTCGGGCTCGCGCACGCCCGCGGCGAGGAACCGCCGCCGCGGGCGCCGGTCCGGCTGTTCGTCATGGGCGAGGAAGCCTGGCGCGACTTCGCTTCGTGGCCGCCGGAAGGCTATGCGCCGCAACGGTTCCACCTGCAGGCCGGGGGCACGCTGGCCACGGACGTGCCCGGCGAGTCGGCACCGGACCGCTACCGCTACGACCCGGCGGACCCGACGCCCGCGGCCGGTGGCGTGCGCATGGCCCCCGACGCGGGCCGGGTGGACAACGCGGCGCTCGAAGCCCGCGCCGACGTCCTCACCTACACCACGGACGTGCTCGGCGAAGACGTCGAAGTGATCGGGGACGTCAGCGCGGAGATCTGGTTCCGCTCGAGCCTGCGGTTCGCCGACGTCTTCGTCCGGCTCTGCGACGTCGATCCGGACGGGCGCTCGGTCAACGTCTGCGACGGCCTCACCAGCCTTCGCGACGCGGCCGAACCGGCCGCCGTCACGGTCCGGTTGTGGCCGACGGCGCACCGGTTCCGGCGCGGGCACCGCATCCGGGTCCAGGTCTCCAGCGGTGCTTTCCCGCGCTACGCCCGCAATCCCGGCACCGGCGAGCCGCACGCCACCGCGGTGACGCTGCGCGCCGCGGACCAGGAGGTCCACCACGACCCCGCGCACGCGTCGGCGATCGTGCTTCCGGTGCGGGATTTTCGGGAATAGCTTCGATCGCGGGAAAATACCGCGAAGTGGAGTGAAAAAGAATTCCCGGCGACGCGCCGGAAATCGTGTAACGCGCCCTCCGGAAGCGCGACTAACGCGGTGTTTCCGACCCCGCCCGCCGGGAGGCATCGTGGACGTCAAAACGGACCCGCAGTCCGAACAGGAACAGGCCGCGGCGGCGCGGGCCGCCGAGCGTACCGGGCCGCGGCAGGCCAAGATCGCGTTGCTGCGCAAGCCCGGCGGCATCGCCGAGGCCGACGAGCCGAGCCGCGTGGCCACCCGGATCGACCGGCTCGGCCGCTACTACCCCGACATCCGGCCGGTGAGCCCGGCGGCGATCGCGGCCGGGGACCCGGCGGCGATGACCGCCGCCGGCGCGATCCTCGAACGCATCGTCCTCACGAACGACCTGCTCGGCGTGGGCTACCTCGAAGGCGGCGTCGCGGCGTCGGCCGCCGTCGGCCGGGTGAACATCCGCAACGCCCAGGGCCGGCTCGTCGGCTACGGCACGGGATCGCTGGTGTCGCCGGAGCTGCTGCTGACCAACCACCACGTGCTGCCGGACGCCGAGGCCGCCGGGTTCAGCGTCATCGAGTTCGACTACCAGGACGGCATCGACGGCCTGCCCCGGCCGGTGCGGGCCTTCACCCTCGACCCGGACCGGTTCTTCGCCGCCGACCGGGAGCTGGATTTCGCGCTGGTCGCGGTGAAGGCGACCGCGGACGAGCTGCGCCCCTTCGGCTTCAACCGGCTGATCGCCAGCGAGGGCAAGGCGATCGTCGGCGACTTCGTCACCATCGTGCAGCACCCCGGTGGCGGCAAGAAACAGGTCGCGCTGCGGGAAAACCGGGTCGTCGACGTGCTCGAAGAATTCCTGCACTACGAAACCGACACCGAACCCGGGTCGTCCGGCTCGCCGGTGTTCAACGACCAGTGGGAAATCGTGGCGCTGCACCACGCGAGCGTCCCGGCGGCGGGCCACGCCGAGTACGGCGGTTTCCTCAACGAAGGCATCCGGGTCAGCAAGCTGCTGAAGTTCCTGCGGGACCAGCGGTTCGCGCCGGCGCAGCAGGCGCTGCTCGACCGGCTGGCCACCCGCCCCGAGCGCGCGCGGCCGGCCGCCGACGGCGCCGCACCGGTCCTGTCGCTCTCGATGCCGTTCGACATCCGGCTGCGCGCCGAAGCGGCCACGGTGCGGATCGATCCCGACTATTCGAACCGCGAAGGCTACGACCCGGCCTTCCTGCCCGGGCACGCCGTGCCGCTGCCCGGCCTGTCCGACGCGCTCCTCCCGCTGGCCGCGCTCAACCGGCAGGCCACCGGCGAGCCGAAGTACGTCCTGCCGTACCACCACTTCAGCGTCGTCATGCACCGCGAGCGGCGGCTGGCGATGTTCACCGCGGTCAACATCGACGGGCGCACCAGCCGGTCGCTGCGGCGCGAAGCCGACCACTGGTCGCTCGACCCGCGCGTGGCCGTGACCGAGCAGATCGGCGAGGAGATCTACCGGGACAACCCCCTGGACCGCGGGCACCTGGTCCGCCGCCTCGACCCGGCGTGGGGCACGACGGAGGCGATCGCGCAGCTGGGCAACGACGACACGTTCCACTTCACGAACTGCTCGCCGCAGCACAAGGACTTCAACCAGAACAAAACGACCTGGGCCGGGCTCGAGGACTACGTACTGACCAACGCGGACAACTTCGACCTCAAGGTCAACGTGGTGACCGGCCCGGTGCTGGCCGCGGACGACGACCAGTACCGCGGGGTGCAGCTGCCGCGCCAGTTCTGGAAGGTCGTCGCGATGGTCAAGTCCGGCGGCGCCCTCTCGGCGACGGCGTACCTGCTGAGCCAGGAGGAGCTCATCCACGGGCTGGAGGCGGCGGTCGAGTTCGACTACGGCGCCTACCGCACGTACCAGGTGCCGGTCCGCCGGATCGCCGAGCTGACCGGTCTGTCGTTCGGCGACCTCGAGGCCGCCGATCCTCTTGGCGGCTTGGAGTCGACGAGCGAAGCCCAGGAGATCAAGACGGCGGCGGACCTGGTGCTCTGACGTCCTGGGTCGTCCGTCCATTGAGGATTTCGAAGGCGTGGCGGCGGTGCTCGGCGAACAGCGCGAGCGCCGTCTCGCGGTCCCGGGCGCTCAGGGCTGCGACGAGCTCCCGGTGTTCGGCCGGGATGCCCGCGAGGTAGCCGTCGGTGGCGACGCCGATCCGGGTCAGCAGGAACAGGTGCACCTGCGAGCGGATCGCCTGCCAGGCCTCGAGCAGCCGCCGGTGGCCGGTGGCCGCGTAGACCGCGTCGTGGAATTCGAGGTCGCACCGGACCATTTCGTGCTCGTCGTGCGCTCGTTCCATGCGCCGCACCACGGCCTCGAGCGCGGTCAGGGCATCGTCGGCGGCGCGCTCGACCACCAGCTCGACGGCGAGGTGCTCGAGGGCCGCCCGCAGGCTGTCCAGCTCGGCGACGTCCTCGCCGGACAGGGCGGTCACCGTGGCACCGCGGTGCCACTCGCTGCGGACGAGACCTTCCCGCTCCAGCCTGAGCAACGCCTCCCGCACCGGCCCGCGGCTGACGCCCAGCACTTGGGCCAGCTCCACTTCGCGCAGCTGGCTGCCGGGGGCGTAGACGCCGTCGAAGATCGCGTCGCGGATCCGGTCCGCGACCTCGTCGGCCAGCCCGCGGCGCCGGGCGGGAACCAGCGAACCACTCATGTCCTAATGTTAACATTCCGACATGAGTCTCGACGAAAGGAGCCCGATGACCCCGTCCATCCCCCGGTTCCACCTGGCCATGCCGGTGGACGACCTGGCCGCGGCCCGGCGGTTCTACGGCGAAGTCCTCGGCCTCGAACAGGGCCGCAGCGCGGACACGTGGGTCGACTGGAACCTGCACGGCCACCAGTTCGTCACGCACCTGGCCCCGGCCGGGCCGGAGCGCGTCCACAACCCGGTCGACGGCCACGACGTGCCCGTGCCGCACTTCGGGCTGATCCTCACCGTGCCGCGGTTCCAGGCCCTCGCCGACCGGCTGCGGGCAGCGGGAACGGAGTTCGTGATCGAGCCGTACGTGCGCTTCGCGGGGCAGGCCGGCGAGCAGTGGACGATGTTCCTGCTCGACCCGGCCGGCAACGCCCTGGAGTTCAAGGCCTTCGCCGACGACGCCCAGGTCTTCGCGGTTTGAGGCCCCGGACCCGGCCGGCGAGGTAGTCCGGCACGTCGCCCGGCGCCACGTCGTCGTCGAAGTAGCCGGTCTCGTCCTCGAACGCCATCGTGTCGAGTCCGTCCGCGATCATCGCGTCGAAGGTGACGTCGCCGAGCGAGAACTCGACCCACCAGTTCCAGAGGATGCCGGGCCCGGGTTCGGCCGAGGGTTCGAACTCGATGGCGAGCGTCTCGGCGGAAATCCCGGCGCGGGTCAGCGCCGCGGTCCACTCGTCACGGAGACGGGCGAGGACCGGCCGATCCCGCTGCCACCTTCGGTCGTCCACCCGGCCTGCCCTCCTGAAGTGCCGATAATCGCCGGCCGAGCTTAACCACCCGATCGGGCCGACCGGCGATTACGGACATGGATGTCCTCTTCACTTTGGGTACCCGATGGCACGGAGCGTACCTGACCCGGGGAGACCGCCATGGAACCAGCCGACGACGAGCCGGACTCCGTGCTGCTCGCCGCCCTGCGGGCCGGGGATCTCGAGGCCGCCGGGCGGCTCTTCCGCCGGCACGCCGAGCCGCTGTGGCGGACCGCCGGAGCGTGGGCGCGGCAGCCCGCCGAGCGCGACGACCTCGTGGCCGAGACGTTCGCCCGGGTGCTGACCGTCGTGCGCGCCGGCGGCGGGCCGCACGGCGATCTGCGGCCCTACCTCGTGGTGACCCTGCGCAACCTGGTGGCGCGGTGGAGCAAGCAGCGCAGCCGGGTGGAGCTGCGGGCCACGCTCCCCGAAGCCCCCGCCGGAGGCGCCGACGAACTCGCCCTCCGCCGGTCGAACGCCCGGCTGGTGTGGTCGGCCTACTGCACCCTGCCCGGCCGGTGGCGCACGGTGCTGTGGCGGACCGAGGCCGAGGGCGGCACCCCGACGGAGGTAGCACCCTCGCTCGGCCTGTCGCCGAACAGCGTCGCGGCGCTGGCCATGCGGGCGCGCGAAGGGCTGCGGCAGGCCTACCTGCAGGTCCAGGTGCCCGAGCCGGACGAGCCGAGCTGCCGCGAACCCCGCCGCCGGATGGGCGCCTGGGTCCGCGGCGCCCTGCCGCCGCGGAAGGCGAACACGGTCGCCGAGCACGTCGCCGGCTGCCCGGCCTGCCGGCTGGTGGCGCGCGGCCTGGACGAGGCGAACCGCGAACTTCCCGGCTCGGCCGCCCGGCTCACCGGCTAAGCCGTGGGCCCGATCACCGAAAAGCAGGCGGTCCCGGGCGAACGCGGTCGTCGAGCACCTCGCCTGCTCGCGGGCCTCCCGCTGGTCGCCCGCGGCCTGAAAGATCAGCCGCCCGGCTCACCGGCTGGGCCGCGAGCCCGGGAAGCCCGCGGGTGCCACCGAAGAGCAGAGCGATCCCAGGCGAACACGGTCGCCGAGCACGTCGCCGGCTGCCCGGCCTGCCGGCTGGTCGTGCGTGGTCTGGACGAGGCGAACCGCGAACTACCCGGCTCGGCCGCCCGGCTCACCGGCTGATCCCGCGGGCCTGGGAAGCCCGCGGCCGAGCACCTCGCCAGCTGCCGAGCCCGCCGGCTGGTCGCCTGCGGCCTGACCGAAGCCAACCGCGAACCACCCGGCCGGCCACCCTGCGCACCGGCTGAGCCGGAGGCCCGGATCGCCGAAAGCAGGGCAATCCCCGGCGAACGCGGCCGCCGAGCACCTCGCCGCCTGCCCGGCCTGCCGCCTGGTCACCCGCGGCCCGGACGAAGCCAACCGCGCACTACCCGACTCAACCACCCGGCTCAGCGGGTGAGCCACGAGCCCGGATCACCGAAAAGCAGCGCGGTCCCATGCGCCCGCTTGAAGTACAGGTGAGCATCGTGCTCCCAGGTGATCGCAATCCCGCCGTGCAGCTGGATCATCTCCGCGGCCGCGTGCTCGAACGCCTCGCCGCACACCACCTTCGCGGTCGCGACGGCCTCGGCGTCGCCGTCCACCACGGCTGCGTAGAGCGCCGAGCGCGCCGCCTCGACGTGGACGTGCACGTCGGCCATCCGGTGCTTCAGCGCCTGGAACGATCCGATCGGGCGGCCGAACTGGCGGCGTTGCTTCGTGTACTCGACCGTCAGCTCCAACGCCCGCGCGGCCGCGCCGACCTGCTCCGCGGCGACGGCGACCGTCGCCGTGGCCCGCAGCTGCCGCAGTGGCTCGGCGAACCCGCCGGTGTCAAGGCGGCGGGCGGGTGCCGCAGCGCATTCGACGACCGCGAGGCGCCGGCCCGGGTCCAGGCTGGTGACCCGCTCCCGGCGGACCCCGTCGAGGGGCACCTCGAACAGGCCGGTCCCGTCGTCGGTGCGGGCCACGGCGAGCAGGACGTCGGCGACGTCGCCGTCCAGGACGTAGCAGGCGCGGCCGTCGAGGCCGGCGTCCGACGCGCTCAGGGCCGGTGTCCACCGGCCGTCCGCGCCGGACCAGGCCAGCGCGGCCAGGGTCGTGCCCGCGGCGATGCCCGGCAGCAGCCGTTCGCACGCTTCGTCGTTGCCGGTCAGGAGCAGGGCCTGAGCCGACAGCACCGCCGAGCCGAGCATCGGCGCGGGGGTGAGCGTCCGGCCGAGTTCCGCCAGCACGACGCACGCCTCGGCGAGTCCGGCGCCCGCGCCGCCGTAGCGCTCGGGGATCGCCAGAGCAGCGACGCCGATCTGTTCGCAGAGCGTCGACCACAGCTTGTCGTCGTAGCCCAGCGGCGACTCCAGCGCGGCCCGCACCGCCTCCGGCCCCGACCGGCGCGTCAGCAGGGCCCGGACGGCGTCTCGCAGCGCCCGGGCTTCCTCGGTCTCCATCGGGTCGGTCATCGGAGGACCCGCGCGCGGTGGAACGACCCGGTCCCCCAGGCCCCGGCGAGGGCCCGGACCTTGGTCAGCCGGAGGCCGAGGTCGTGCTCGGCCGTGTAACCGATGGCGCCGTGCACCTGCAGGGCGGTCCGCGCCGCGAGGAGGGCGGCGTCCCCGGCCATGACCTTCGCCGCCGAGACGTCGCGGGCGAAGGTCTCCCCGGCCACGGCCGCGCCGTAGAGCAGCGGCCGGGCCAGTTCCAGGCGGGTGACGACGTCGGCGAGGAGGTGCTTGATCGCCTGGTACTCGCCGATGGCCCGGCCGTACTGCTTGCGTTGCTTGGCGTACGCCACCGAGGTGTCGAGGAGCCACTGGGCCGCCCCCAGGAGCTGGGCGGCCACGGCGAGGACACCGCGGTCGAACGCGAGGCCGCCCGACCGGCCGGCCGCGGCCGGGACCCGGAACAACCGCCGCGGCGGATCGATCGAACGAACGGGCTCGGCCCCGGCGCCGGTGAGGTGCGCGCCGGTCAGGTCGAGGACCACGCCCGCGATGTCGGCGTCGAGAGCCAAGGGGACTTCCGGCGGGGCGACGACGGTGGCCACGAGGTCGCCCTCGGCCAGCGAGGTGAGCCGGTGCCCGGTCAGCAACGCCGGGGCGACCGCGGCCGACTCGGCGAGCGGGCCGGGGACGGCGTGGTAGCCGAGCGCTTCGCAGGCGACCACCAGGTCGACCGGGCCGGCACCGAGACCGCCGTGCTCCTCGTCGACCAGCAGCGCGAAGACGCCGACGTCGGCGAGGGCGTGCCAGAGCTTGAGGCCGCGGTCGTGCTCCCCCGCCGCCCACGCCCGGGCGGCGGCCGCGGTGTCCGCCCCGCCCAGCAGCTCGTGCAGCGTCGCGGCGAACTGCCGTTGCTCCGGCGAGAGCAGGAATCTCATCGGCGGGCCTCCCTCGGGAGCTTCAGCAGCCGTTCGGCGATCGTGTTGCGCTGGATCTGGTCGGTGCCGCCGTAGATGGGGCCGGCGAGGGAGAACAGGTAGCCGTCGACCCAGTCCGCGTTCGTCTCCGCTTCCGGGCCCAGGACGTCGAGCGCGGTTTCGTGGAGTTCGACGTCGAGGTGGGACCAGAACAGCTTGTTCACACTCGACTCCGGCCCCAGCTCGCCGCCCTCGGTCAGGCGGCTCACGGTGCCGAAGGTGTAGAGCTGGTAGGCACGCGCCCCGATCCAGGCGTCCGCCACCCGGTCCTTTGTGGACTCCGCGGCGCCGTGGGACCGCCAGAGGTCCACCAGGCGATCGGCCGCGGCGAGGAACCGGCCCGGACTGCGCAGCGACAGCCCGCGCTCGTTGTTCGCCGTCGTCATCGCCACCCGCCAGCCCTGCCCGGCCTCCCCGATCACGTCCTCGTCGGGCACGAACACGTCGTCGAAGAAGATCTCCGCGAACCCCGGCTCACCGTCCAGCTGCGGAATCGGCCGCACGGTGACCCCCTCGGCCTTCAGATCGGCCATGAAGTACGTCAAGCCGTGGTGACGCTGGGCTTCGGGATCGGTCCGGAACAGCCCGAACGCACGATCGGCGAAAGTGGCTCGGGAACTCCACGTCTTCTGGCCCGACAGCAGCCAGCCGCCGCCGGTGCGGACCGCCGTGCTGCGCAACGCGGCGATGTCGCTGCCCGCCTCCGGCTCCGACCACGCCTGCGCCCACACCTGCTCGCCGGTCGCCATGGCGGGCAGGATCCGGTCGCGCTGCTCCGGCGTACCGTGCGCGAACAACGTCGGGCCCAGCATGAAGATCCCGTTCTGCGACACCCGCCCCGGCGCCCCCGAGGCGTAGTACTCCTCCTCGAACAACAGCCACTGCAGCATCGACGCGTCCCGGCCGTGGTACTCCGCCGGCCACGACACGACCGACCAGCGCGCCTCCGCGAGCTCGGCTTCCCACGCGCGGTGGGCTTCGAAGCCTTCCGCGGTGTCCATCGACGGCAGCGAGCGGACGTGTGTCGCGAGCCATTCCCGGGCCTCGTCCCGGAAGGCGGCCGACGCCTCGTCGATGTCGAGGTCCATCAGGCCCCCTTGTTCGCGTCGCGCATCGACCGCGCGGACTGCCCACCGAGGGAATCCTCGGAGGTCTCCGCGTTGTGGGCGTGCGCGAGGTGGTGCAGGCCGAACACCGAGTCCATGCCGGACCGCAGACCCATCAGGTCCTCGGCCTGGTTGACCGCCTTCTTCGCCAGCGCCAACCCGAACGACGGCATCCCGGCGATCTTCTCGGCCAACTCCAGCGTGCGCTCTTCCAGTTCGGCACGCGGCACGATCCGGGTGACCATGCCCCATTCCTTCGCCTGCTGGACCGTGAAGCGCTCGCCGGTGAACAGGACCTCCTTCGCCGCGCGAGGCCCGAGGACCCACGGGTGCGCGAAGTACTCGACCCCCGGAATGCCCATCCGCACCACCGGATCGGCGAAGAACGCGTCATCGGAAGCCACGAGCAGGTCGCACACCCAGGCCAGCATCAGCCCACCCGCGATGCAAGCGCCCTGGACGCTGGCGATCATCGGCTTCGGGATCTCCCGCCACCGGCGGCACATCCCCAGGTACACCTCGGACTCCCGCGCGAACCGCTGATCACCCCCGACGCGATCGGTGTGGTCCCACCACATCACCGCCCGCCGGTCGAACGGGACGTCCACATCGCGCCCGGGCGTGCCGATGTCGTGCCCCGCCGAGAAGTGCTTCCCTTCGCCGGCCAGCACGATGACTTTGACCTCGGGATCGTTCACCGCGTCGGTGAAGGCGTCGTCCAGGGCGTAGGTCATGGCCGAGTTCTGGGCGTTGCGGTACTCCGGCCGGTTCATCGTCACCACCGCGACCGGCCCGCGCCGTTCGTAGCGGACCACCGATTCACTCATGCCGTCTCCTCGGTCAGCAGCCGCTTCAGCACCTTGCCGGAAGCGTTGCGGGGCAGTTCGTCCAGGAACTCGACGAACCGCGGGGTCTTGTAGTTGGCGAGCCGCTCGCGGCAGAAGGCGATGACCGCCTCCTCGGTCAGCCCGGCTCCGACGACGAACGCCTTGCCGACCTCGCCGAGCCGCTCGTCCGGGACGCCGACGACGGCGACGTCGCGGACGCCGGCCAGCTCGGTCAGGGCGTGTTCGACCTCGGCCGGGTAGACGTTGAAGCCGCCGCAGATGTACATGTCCTTGAGCCGGCCGGTGATGGTGAGGTTGCCGCCGGCGTCGAGCTCGCCGACGTCACCGGTGTGCAGCCAGCCCCGCTCGTCGACGGCCTTCGCCGTCGCCTCCGGGTCGTCGAGGTACCCGAGCATCACGTTCGGCCCGCGCACCACGATCTCCCCCGGCGAACCCTGGACCGCCACTTCGAAGCCCGCCGTCGCCCGGCCCGACGTGCTCGCCACGAGCTCCGCGGAGTCGCCCGGACGGCACATCGTCACCACGACGGCTTCGGTCAGGCCGTAGGCGGTCAGCACGGTTTCGAATCCGAGCTCGGCCCGCATCCGGCGCACGAGCGACGCGGGCACGGTGGCCGCCCCGGTGACCGCGAGCCGCAGCGACGACAGATCGCCCTTGCGCGGCTCGTGCAGCAGCGACTGGAAGACCGTCGGCGCGCCCGGCACCACGGAAATCCGCTCCCGCTCGATCGCCTTCAGCGCCGCGCGGACGTCGAACACGGCCTGCGGGACGATCGTCGCGCCGGTCAGCAGGCCCACCACGATGCCGGCCTTGTAGCCGAAGCTGTGGAAGAAGGGGTTGATCACCAGGTACCGGTCGTCCGCGGTGACCTGGCCGCAGTCCGCCCACGCCGCGGCGACCTCGACCGTCTGGCGGTGGGCCGACAGCACGCCCTTGGAGCGGCCGCTGGTGCCGGAGGTGAAGAGGATGTCGCTGACGTCGTCCGGGCCGACGGCGTCCGCCCGCGCCTCGGCTTCGGCCGGCGAGACCCGCTCGGCCCGGGCCAGGAACTCGTCCCAGCCCAGCGTCCCCTCGACCGGCCGGTGCGGCTCCTGCAGCGGCACCCGGACGACCGTGCCGAGGTCCGGCAGCGCGGCACCGGTCTCCCGGATCGCGGCGTGGCGGTCGGTGCCGAGGAAGTCGGCGGCCACGACGAGCGCCGTGGCCCGGCCGCGGACGAGCAGGTCGACCGTTTCGGTGGCGGTGAAGCGGGTGTTGACCGGGATCAGGGCCGCGCCCGCGTAGAGGGCGCCGAGCGCCGCGAAGACCCAGTGGCAGGTGTTGGGCAGGGCGACCGCGACCCGGTCGCCCGCCTGGACCCCGCACGCGGCGAACGCCCGTGCGACCGTTTGAACACGTTCCAGAAGCTGGTCGTAGCCGAGCCGCACCGAGCCGTCGACCAGTGCTTCCGCGGATCCGAACTTCGCGGCGGCATCACGGACGACGGCCGGGATCGTGGTCTGTCCCACCACAGCCTCCTCTGGACCGACAAAGTAGAACGTGTTCTCATTACCCTAGGTGCCGGACCGGCCCGGCAGCAAGGAGGCGTGCGTGGAACCGTCGCGATTCCGCCGTGAGGTCGCGGACTGGCTCGCCGGCAACCTGACCGGCGAGTTCGCCCGTCTGCGCGGCCTCGGCGGCCCGGGGCGGGAGCACGAGGAGTTCGACCTGCGCCTCGCCTGGGAGCGCCACCTCGCCGCGGCGGGCTGGACCTGCGTGGGCTGGCCGGTCGAGCACGGCGGCCGGGGCTTGTCCCTGGCGGAGCAGGTCGCCTTCCACGAGGAATACGCCGCTTCGGGGGCCCCGGCCCGGGTCAACCACATCGGTGAACAGCTGCTCGGCCCCACGCTCATCGCGTTCGGCACCCCGGAACAGCAACAGCGGTTCCTGCCCAAGATCGTCGCCGTCGAGGAACTGTGGTGCCAGGGCTACTCCGAGCCCGGCGCCGGGTCCGACCTCGCCGCCGTCTCCACCACCGCGGTGCTGCGCGACGGCGAATGGGTGATCAACGGCCAGAAGATCTGGACCTCCCTCGCCCACGTGGCCGGCTGGTGCTTCGTGGTGGCTCGCACCGAACCCGGTTCGCAGCGCCACCACGGCCTGTCCTACCTGCTGGTTCCCCTGCGCCAGGACGGCGTCACCATCCGCCCGATCCAGCAGCTCACCGGCACCTCCGAGTTCAACGAAGTCTTCTTCGACGACGCCCGCACCCCCGCCGACCTCGTCGTCGGCGAACCCGGCGAGGGCTGGAAGATTGCGATGGCCACCCTCGGCTTCGAACGCGGCGTCTCCACCCTCGGCCAGCAGATCGGGTTCCGCCGCGAACTCGACGACATCACCGCCGAAGCCCAACGCCTCGGCACCTACGACGACCCGCTCCTGCGCGCCGACCTCGCCCGCGCCCGCATCGGCTTGCGCGTGCTGCGCGCCCACGCCCTGCGCACCCTCGGCCAGGCCGCCGGGCCGGAAGTCGCCGTCGGCAAGCTCTTGTGGGCACAGTGGCACCGGGGGCTGGGCGAACTGGCCATGCGTGCCCGCGGTGCGCGGTCCCTCACCTCCGACGGGGACGAACTCGACGAGTGGCAGCGGCTGTTCCTGTTCACCCGGGCCGACACCATCTACGGCGGCTCCGACGAAATCGAACGCAACATCATCGCCGAGCGCGTCCTCGGCCTGCCCCGGGAGGCCCGCCCGTGATCCCGTCCTACCCACCCGGCCACGACCTTCTCACCGGCAAAGTCGTCGTGGTCACCGCGGCGGCCGGCACCGGGATCGGGTCCGCCGTCGCGAAACGCTGCCTCGAAGAAGGCGCCCACGTCGTCATCAGCGACTGGCACGAACGCCGCCTCAAGGAGAAGGCCGCCGAACTCGGCGAAGTCCACGCCATCCCCTGCGACGTCACCCAGGAAGACCAGGTCCAAGCCCTCATCGACGGCGCCGTCGA
Source organism: Amycolatopsis sp. NPDC051716 (assembly GCF_040681595.1). Classification (NCBI taxonomy): domain Bacteria; kingdom Bacillati; phylum Actinomycetota; class Actinomycetes; order Pseudonocardiales; family Pseudonocardiaceae; genus Amycolatopsis; species Amycolatopsis sp. NPDC051716. The sequence continues at coordinate 24,574 of NZ_JBFAZA010000016.1, forward strand.
CCACTTCGGACGCATCGACGTGCTGATCAACAACGCCGGGCTCGGCGGCACCAAGTCGATCATCGACATGGCCGACGAGGAATGGTCACGCGTCCTCGACATCACCCTCACCGGAACGTTCCGCTGCACCCGCGCGGCCCTGAAGCAGTTCGTCGCCCAAGGCGGTGGCGGCGCGATCGTCAACAACGCCTCGGTGATCGGCTGGCGCGCCCAAGCCGGCCAGGCCCACTACGCCGCCGCCAAAGCCGGCGTCATGGCCCTCACCCGCTGCTCGGCCCTCGACGCCGCCGAACACGGCGTCCGGATCAACGCCGTCGCCCCCAGCCTCGCCATGCACCCCTTCCTCGCCAAGGTCACCAGCGACGAACTCCTCGAAGACCTCACCAAGCGCGAAGCGTTCGGCCGCGCGGCCGAACCGTGGGAGGTCGCCAACGTCATGGTCTTCCTCGCCAGCGACTACGCGAGCTACCTCACCGGCGAAGTCGTCTCCGTCTCCAGCCAGCACCCCTAGGAGCCCCCGTGCCCGAAGCCTTCCTCCTCGACGCGGTCCGCACCCCCGTCGGCCGGCGCGGCGGCGCACTGTCCGGGTGGCACCCGGCCGACCTCGGCGCGCACGTCATCAAGGCCGCCGTCGCGCGCGCGGGCGTCGACCCGGACCTGGTCGACGACGTCATCCTGGGCTGCACCGACACCCTCGGCCCGCAGTCGGGCAACATCGCGCGCACCGCGTGGCTCGCCGCCGGGTTCGGCGACCACGTGCCCGGCGTGACGATCGACCGGCAGTGCGGGTCGAGCCAGCAGGCCGTGCACTTCGCCGCGCAGGCCGTGATGTCCGGCACCCAGGACCTGGTGCTGGCCGGGGGCGTGCAGAACATGAGCCGCATCCCGATCAGCGCGGCGATGCTGGCCGGGCGCGAGTACGGCTTCGACGACCCGTTCTCCGGCTCGAAGGGCTGGCAGGAGCGCTACGGCAGTGCCGAGGTGTCGCAGTTCCGCAGCGCCGACATGATCGCCGAGCACTGGGACATCAGCCGCGCGGCCATGGAGGAATACGCACTGCGCAGCCACCGGCGAGCGCTCGCCGCGATCGACGAAGGCCGGTTCGACGCCGAGATCGCCCCGGTCGACGGCTTCCGGCACGACGAGGGCCCGCGCCGGGACACGTCACTGGAACGGATGCGCGGTTTGAAGCCGCTGAGCGAGGGTTCGCGGCTGACGGCGGCGGTGGCCAGCCAGATCTCCGACGGTGCGAGCGCGGCCATCCTGGCGTCGGAGACGTTCGTCAAGGACCACGGCCTGACGCCGCGGGCCCGCATCCACCACCTGTCGGTGCGCGCCGCGGACCCGGTGTGGATGCTGACCGGCCCGATCCCGGCAACCGCGCACGCGCTGCGCAACGCCGGGCTGAAGATCGAGGACATCGACCTATTCGAGGTCAACGAAGCTTTCGCGAGCGTCGTCCTGGCCTGGCTGGACGAAACCGGCGCGGACCCCGGCCGGGTCAACGTGAACGGGGGCGGGATCGCCCTCGGCCACCCGATCGGGGCCACCGGCACCAAGCTCCTCGCCACGCTCCTGCACGAGCTGGAGCGCCGAGGCGGACGCTACGGCCTGCAGACGATGTGCGAAGGCGGCGGCACCGCCAACGTCACCATCATCGAACGGCTGTGAACTCAGCCGAGGGCGCGCAGCTTCGGCAGCACGTCCTCGGAGAACTGGGTCAGGAACCGCTCCTGGTCGTGGCCCGGGCCGTGGAACACCAGGTGGTTCAGGCCCGCGTCGAGGTACGGCTTGATTTGCGCCACCGCCTCGTCCGGGTCCGACGCCACGATCCACCGCTTGGCGACCTGGTCGATCGGCAGCTCGTCGGCCAGCCGCTCCATCTCCTCGGCCGAGGAGACGCTGTGCTTCTGCTCCGCCGACAGCGAAAGCGGCGCCCAGAACCGCGTGTTCTCCAGCGCCTTCTCATGGTCGCGGTCGTAGGACAGCTTGATCTCGATCGTCCGGTCGACGTCCTCGACGGTCTTTTCGGCCGCCTCCGCGCCTTCCTTGACCGCCGGCATCAGCTTGTCGGTGTAGAGCTCCATGCCCTTGCCGGACGTGCAGATGAACCCGTCTCCCGCCCGGCCCGCGTACTTGGCGACGACCGGGCCACCGGCGGCGACGTACACCGGCACCGGCTGCTCCGGCCGGTCGTAGATCTTGGCGTCCACCAGCTCGTAGTAGTCGCCCTTGAAGTTCACGTTGTCGCTGGTCCACAGCTCACGGATCAGCTTGATCGACTCACGCAGCCGGGCGAAACGCTCCTTGAACTCCGGCCACTCCCGCCCCGACACCGCGATCTCGTTCAGCGCCTCGCCGGTGCCGACCCCGAGGATGACGCGGCCGTTCGACAGCAGCGACATCGTCGCGAACGCCTGGGCGATCACCGCCGGGTTGTACCGGAACGTCGGAGTCAGCACGCTCGTGCCGATCTGCACCCGCTTCGTCCGCTCGGCCACCGCCGGCATCCACGCCAATGCCCACGGAGCGTGGCCGCCTTCGTGCCGCCACGGCAGGAAGTGATCGGACACCCACACCGAATCAAGGCCGACCTCTTCGGCGCGGACGGCGTACTCGACCAAGTCCCTCGGCCCGAACTGCTCCGCCGAAGCCTTGTATCCGACCTTCAACACCGCTCTCTCATCCTCCCGTTTGCCGGCCGAGCCGCCGCAGGATCTCACCCGCCTCGGCCACTGCGCCTTCGACGATCTGCGCCACCGTGGGCAGGTCGTGGATCATGCCCACCACCTGTCCCGACGCTAGCACTCCGGCGTCCGTCCGGCCGTCGACCAGCCCCGCCCGCAGCAGCATCGGGGTGTTGGCCGCCATGACCAGCTGGCTCCACGTCAGATCGTTGCCGTGCTTCATCGCCAGGCCTTCTTTGACCATGGCAACCGGGGACAGTCCGGTGATATTCCGGAACCGCAGCGCGTTGCGGGCCGCTTGCGCCAGGCCGCGGATCCGGCCGGTGCGTTCGAGCCGCTCGACGAGGTCGGTGCGCAGCACCCGGTGCGGGAGGCCGTCGACACGCTTGGTGACGACGGTCCCGGTGAGCCCCTGTTCGAGGTAGAGGCGCTTGACTTCGCCGGGGACCGTGCTCTCCTTGCTCAGCAGGAACCGGGTGCCCATCGCGACGCCGGCCGCGCCGTAGGCGAGCGCGGCGGCGAGCCCGCGGCCGTCGAAGAAGCCGCCGGCGGCGACGACCGGGATGTCGACGGTGTCCAGGACCGAGGGCAGCAGCAGGGTGGTGGCCACGCCCCCGGTGTGCCCGCCGCCTTCGCCGCCCTGGACGATGACGGCGTCCGCGCCCCAGGCGGCGACCTTCTCGGCGTGCCGGGCGGCGCCGACCGACGGGATGACGACGATCCCGTGGTCCCGCAGCTTCGCGATCATCTCCTTCCGCGGGGCGAGCGCGAAGGAAGCGACCTTCACGCCTTCGCGGATCAGCAGGTCGACGCGTTCGCCGGCGTCGGCCGCGTCGGCGCGGAGGTTCACGCCGAACGGCTTCTCCGTCCGCTTCTTGACCTCGGCGATCGCCGCTTCCAGCTCGCCGTACGTCATCGTGGCCGACGCCAGGATGCCCAGCGCCCCGGCTTCCGCGGTGGCCGAGACCAGCCGCGGCCCGGCGACCCAGCCCATCCCGGTCTGCACGATCGGGTGCTCGACCCCCACCAGCCGGGTCAGGGCCGTCTTCACGCCGGGACTTCCTTGTCCCGCAGGCTCTTCGGGTCCAGCACTTCCCGGATCAGGCGCAGCTCGTCCGCGGTGGGTTCCCGGCTCGTCTCCCCTGTGGACAGATCGACCGCGAAGGTGGTCGCGGCGGTGACCTCGTCACGGGTGACGCCCGGGTGCAGCGACACCGCCCGCATCGCGTGATCGGGCGTGGCGAAGTCGAACACACCCAGGTTCGAAACGACCCGGTGCACGTCGTGGTACTTCTCGGCCGACGGCCCCGCCTTCGCCGCACTGTCGTATCCCACGCCCGACACCACGTCGACCGCGTCCACGAACACGCGGGTGGAGTGGCGGGGCACCCAGTAGCTGGTGCGGTGGTTGACGGTGTTGCCCGGCGCGCCCCGCACGCCGAGCAGCTGCTTCTTCGGGCGGGCGTGGTCGCCGATGGCGGAGATGTTCTGGTTGCCGTACCGGTCGATCTGGTTCGCCCCCATCACGACGTGACGGCGTCCGTGCGGCACGATCGTGTCCAGCATTTTCCGGAACGGCTGCCAGCCTTCGACGACGCCGTCGGTCGTCATCAGGTAGGCCTCGCCGTCGGACATCAGCAGGTCCGGCTCGAACGTCAGCCGCGCGAGCTTCGCGCCCAGCTGCGGGATGAAGCCCATCGGGCTGGCCACGATCTCGCCGTCGCCGCGGAACAGCTCGGCCACCGCCACCACGGCGATCTCGGCCCGGGTCGCGCTCATGCCGCCTCCGCCTCGAACTTGTCCACTTCGGACAGATACTGCTCGTCGCCGCCGGAGAGGAACCGGTCCACGAAGCCCGGCCACGCGTCGAGATCCTTGGCGCAGGCCGCGTAATGCCGCTGGAACCGCTCGTCCCGGCCGTAGTCCGGCACCGCCGTGGTGAAGTGCGCTCCGCGCGGCGCCGCCACGACGCCGTCGACGGCACCGCGGTTGAGCAGCAGCGACTGCACCGGTCCACCCGCGGTCAGCTCGGCCGTCTCGACGACCTTCTCCACCGACACGAAGCACCTGTCCGCGGCCAGGGCGAACAGGTCGTCGAAGTAGGGGTCGGGGCCGAGGTACTGGGCGTTGCCCCGGGCATCGGCCCGGTTGAGGTGCACGAGCGCGACATCGAGCCGCTGCGCGGGCACCGCGACGAGCTCTTCGGCGTCGTCGTAGGGCGAGCGCACGGTGCGCAGGTGCGGGTTGGCGCGCATGACTTCGGAGCCGAGCCCGGCGCGGGTCGGCAGGAACGGCAGCCGCTGCATCGCCGCCGACAGCGCGGTGCCGAACATGCCCTCGTCGTACTCGGTGACCTCGATCGCGCCGGTCTCGCGGGCGCGGCCGAACCAGGGGTCGTACGGGATCGAATCCAGGGTGACGAACCCGAACACGACCCGTTTCACCTTGCCCGCGGCGCAGAGCAGGCCGACGTCCGGGCCGCCGTAGGAGACGACGGTCAGGTCCTTGACCGGGGTGCGCAGGATCGCCCGCACGAGCGCCATCGGCTTGCGCCGGGAACCCCAGCCGCCGATCCCGATGGTCATGCCGTCCTCCAGCTCGGCCGCCACGTCGTCGGCGGTCGTGCGTTTATCGGCCATTCAAGAACTCCTCGCGGGCTTCGTCGGACGCGCCGAGCAGGTTCAGTTCGAAGGTGAAGCCCTGCTCGAAGCGGTAGCTGCGGTGCACCTGCTGGGTGTCGATGCCGTTCAGGGCCTCCTTCGCCGCCCGGATCACCCTCGGGTCCTTCTTCGCGATGTCCCGGGCGACGTCGAGGGCGGCCTCGTCCAGCTCCGCGCGCGGCACGACCTGGTAGACCGAGCCGTGGGCGTGCAGTTCGGCCGCGGTGATCTTGCGGGCGGTGAAGTACAGCGTGCGCATCAGGTGCTGCGGCACCAGCCGCGCCAGGTGCGTCGCCGCGCCGAGGGCGCCGCGCTCGACTTCCGGGACCCCGAAGGTCGCGTCGTCCGAAGCGATGATCACGTCGGCGTTGCCGACCAGGCCGATCCCGCCGCCGAGACAAAAGCCGTGCACCGCCGCGACCACCGGCACCGCGCAGTCGTAGACCGCGCCGAAAGCCGCGTAACACCCTCGATTGGCGCCGACCAGCGCGTCATACCCGGCGCTGCGCTGGATCTCCTTGATGTCGACGCCCGCGTTGAACCCCCGGCCTTCCGCACGGAGGATCACGACGTGCACCTCGGGGTCACGACCCGCCTGCGTGATGGCGTCGGCGAGGTCGAACCAGGCCTGCACGGGCAGCGCGTTCACCGGCGGGAAGTCGACCGTGACGACCTCGACGTGGCCGTCGCGCTTGGTCAGGATGCCCATCAGCTCGCTCCGTAGACCGGTTCGGGCTCGGGCGCTTGCTCGAGCAGTTCCTTCACGACCGGGCCGAGCTCCGCCGGGTCCCAGCGCTCGCCCTTGTCCACGGCCGGGCCGTGCCGCCACGCCTGAGCCAGGGAAACCTTCCCGCCCTCGACCTCGAACACCCGGCCGGTGACGTCCGCGGACTCCGCGCTGCCCAGCCACACGACCAGCGGCGAGACGTTTTCCGGTGCCATCGCGTCGAAACCTTCGTCCGGACGCGCCATCGACGCGAACACCGCTTCGGTCATCCGGGTCCGCGCGGCCGGCGCGATCGCGTTGACGGTGACGCCGTAACGACCGAGTTCCGCGGCGGCCACCACGGTCAGCCCGGCGATCCCCGCCTTCGCGGCCGAGTAGTTGCCCTGCCCCACACTGCCCAGCAACCCGGCACCCGAACTGGTGTTGATCACCCGCGCACTCGGCGTCCGCCCGGCCTTCGCCTCGGCCCGCCAGTGGTCCGCAGCGTGCCGCAACGGCGCGAAATGCCCCTTCAGGTGCACGCGGACGACCGCGTCCCACTCGTCCTCGGCGAGGTTGACCAGCATCCGGTCCCGGACGAACCCCGCGTTGTTGACCAGCACGTCCAAGCGGCCGAAGTTCGCGAGCGCCGCGCCGATCAGCTCGCGGGCCCCGGCCCAGTCGGCCACGTCCGAGGTGTCGGCCACCGCCTTCCCGCCGAGTGCCCCGATCTCGGCGACGACGCCGGCGGCCGCGTCCCCGTCGACGTCGTTCACCACCACCGGCGCGCCCTCGGCGGCGAACGCCAGCGCGTGCGCCCGTCCGATGCCGCGGCCGGCGCCGGTCACCACGACCGCGCGGTCCTGGCACAACCCGCTCACGAATCCTCCCGATGGTTGACGTCGGCCGCGGCGAGGAACGCCGGGACCTCACCTCCGCCGTGCACGCGCAAGGTCGCGCCGGACACGTAGGAAGCCAGGCCGGAGGCCAGGAACGCGGCGCAGTGCCCGATTTCCGCCGGCTCGGCGAGCCGGCGGAGCGGGACGGTCTTCCCGACCGCCTCGACCGCCGCCTCGCTGCCGTAGTGCAGGTGCGCCTGCTCGGTCCGCACCATCCCGACGTCCAGGGCGTTCACGCGCACCTTCGGCGCCCACTCGACCGCCAGGCTCGCGGTCAGGTTGTCCAGCCCGGCCTTCGCCGCGCCGTAAGCCGCCGTTCCCGGTGAGGGACGGGTGCCGCTCACGCTGGAGATCATCACGATGGAGCCGCCGGAATCCTGCCGCTGCATCACCGCGTTGGCGTGCTGCGCGACCAGCAGCGGCGCCAGCAGGTTGAGCTGCACGATCTTCTCGTGCAGCCTCGGCGACGCCTCCGCGGCCGACACGTACGGCGCCCCGCCGGCGTTGTTCACCACCACGTCCAGGCGGCCGTGCCGCTCGACGATCCCCTCGACCAGCGCCGCCACCTGCGTCTCGTCGCGGACGTCGCACGCGGCGAACTCCGCCTCGGTGGGCGCTTCCCGCCGGGCGCAGACCACGACCCGGGCCCCGTGGGCGAGGAACACGTCGGCGATCCCCCGGCCCACGCCGCGGACGCCCCCGGTGATCAGGACCACCGTCCCGGCCAAGCCCAGCTCCGTTTTCACCGGCGCACCACCTTCCGTCCCCAAAACTAGAACATGTTCTCGCTGGGGACAAGGTCGGGAGCCGAGCCGGGAAGCCGCCTACTCGTCGGGAGAGGAGAACTCGTTCCGGGTGACCCGCAGGCCCGACGCGCGCAGCGCGGCCTGCATGGCGAACCGCGCGTCCGGGTCGTCGAGGCGCTCACCGAAGGCCTGCTTGAGCTGACGCACGCGGTAGCGGACCGTCTGCGGGTGCACCGAAAGGTCGACCGCGATCTTCTCGGAGTTGCCGCCGTTCTGCAGCCAGGACAGCAGGGTCTCGCCCAGCCGGCGGCGGGTCCGCTCCGGGAACTGCCCGAGCGGGGCCAGCTCCTGCCGGGCGACCTGCTCGGCCAGCGGCGAGTCCGACAGCAGCCACAGGTCCGTGAGGTGGTCGGTGCACCAGGTCACGGGCCGGTCCGGGAGCGCGCCGTCCGCCACCAGCCGCAGCGCGGTGCGCGCCCAGCGCAGGGAGTGCTCCGCCGCGCCGAGGTCCGTCGGCGGCCCGACCGCGACGCGGGTGCCGAGCCGCGTCAGGGTCCGCGCGTCGACCGGGGCGGGCACCAGCAGGTGCGGCTGCGGGGAGTCGAGGTCGGCGAGGACGTCGGAGCCCCAGGAGGTGCTCACCGTCGTCTCGGCGGCCACCGCCGCCACCTCGCGGGGCACCGGCCAGCCCGCTGCCGACGCGAGCTCGGCGAGGACCGCGTCCGGGATCGTACCCGGGCCGGTCAGCAGCCGCAGCAGCCGCCGCCGCAGGCCCGCCCGGGTGCCCTCGAGTTCCGCCCACGCCTCGCGGTGCCCCCGGCTCGACATCCGGGCGAGCTCGTCCGCGTAGCCGAACAGCATCTCGGCCAGCTGCGCCATGACCGCGGAGGACAGCCGCTGCCGCCGGCCCAGCCGCATGATCCAGCGCCAGCCGACCCGGGTGCCCACCCGGTAGGCGGCCTGCAGGTCGTCGAGGGTGCGGCCTTCGCGGGCCTCGCCCGCGCCGAGCCGGCGGCACGTCTCGTACAGCCGGTCGCGCGAGGCCAGTGGATCCTCGACGAGGTCGACGAAGAGCGCGACGGCGCACTCGACGCCGTGCCGGGTCTTGCGGCCGTAGGTCCCGTCGCCCGGCCGGGCGTAGATCGGGACGGCCCGCAGCACCTCCCGGACGATTCCGTCCACCAGCGCCGGGAGCGCCGGACGCATCAGCGCGGCGAGCTCTTTGCGCCGGAGAACCTCGTCGCCGGCGTCCCGGGGAGCGGGGACGGGTTGACGGGCACTGTCGCGGGACACCAGGGTTCCTCCACCGGGGGACGGCGATCGCAACTCTTCGGGGGTCCGGGTGGCGGACCCCCCGGCCGGGGCGAAGCCCCGGATATCACGGAGCGTGCTTTACCGGACAGTAAAGCAAGGAGCCGTTACAGTACACCTCCATGAGCCGGCAGAGTCCTCCTGATCGATCCAGCGCTCGCCGCAGCCCGGCCGCCCGGCCCACCGACGACGAGCTGCTCGACGCCGCCCGCGCGGTGTTCGCCGAGCGGGGGTACGCCCAGGCCACCATGGGGCTGATCGCGGACCGCGCCGACTCCACCAAGCCCACGCTTTACGCGCATTTCGGCGACAAGGCGGCCCTGTTCCGCACCACCGTCCGGCGCGAGGTCGCCGCGCTGCGGGCCTGGGTGATCAGCGCGTACGAAACGGCGAACAACCGCCCCCTGGAGGAGCGCGTCCGGCTGTCGGTGATGGCCATGTTCGCCTACGCCGGCGCCCACCCGGAGAGTTTCCGGCTGCTGTTCGACTCGGCCGTCGACGAGATGTCGAACGAGCGCCGCGCGCTGGCCGACTCGATCGCCACCCACGTGGTCGGCCAGGTCCGGGACCACCTGCTCGCCCACGGGCGCCCGGTCGGCCCCGGCGCGGACCTGCTGGGGGCGATGATGGTGGGCCTGGTCGGGCGGGCCGCGATGCACGTGTCCCACTCCCCCGGGCTCGACCCGATCGCCGCGGGTGAGCTGGCCGCCGGGTTCGTGATGGCCGCGCTGCGCGGGCTGGATCCCGCGTTGCTGGAGCGCCTCGACCGTCCTTCGGGGGCTCCGCACCCGGCCGGGCAGTGCGCCACCTGAGCGTCCACCTCGGACCGTTTGTCACCGGCTGAACAATTCCCGGCGCACCGGGAAATCACCTCTTGCCGGGTTCGGCAACCACTGCGACGCTGCGATCACCGCAAGCGCCGCATGCATTTCCGTCCCCCACGGAAAGCGCTTGCCGACCCCTTTTCCCACAACGAGGTGTGATCAGCCATGATTCGCGTCCCCCAGAAACGCCTGCTTTCCGCCGCCGCCGCGGTGGGCTTCGCCGTCGCCGGGCTCACCGTGGCCGCCGCGCCGGTCGCTTCGGCGGCGCCGTGCACCGACATCGACGTCCCGGTGGCTCGCGGCACGGGCGAACCCGGCACGCTGGGTTTCATCGTCGGCGACCCGGTTTTCTCGGCCGTGCAGAGCCGGCTGCGCCCGCGGTCGGTGAGCAGCTACCGCGTCGACTACCCGGCCGACCTCGGCGAACCGGCGTCGGTGCAGCGCGGCAACACCGACCTGGTCAACCACGTGCGGTCGCAGGCCGCGGCCTGCCCGTCCCAGCGGTTCGTCCTCGTCGGCTACTCCCAGGGCGCCAACGTCGTCGACAACTCGATCGGCATCAGCAGCGACGGCGCCGTCGTCGGCGGCCCGATCGTCGCCACCATCCCCGCGGACCTGGCGCCGCGGATCGCGGCCATCGTGTTGTTCGGCAACCCGATCCGCGCGATCGGCCGTTCGGTCACGGGCACCTACCAGAGCCGCACCAAGGACTACTGCGCCCTCGGCGACCCGATCTGCCAGTTCGGCGGCACCAACATCCTGGCCCACCTCAGCTACGGCAACCAGGCCAACGACGCGGCCGGGTTCGTCGCGGGCAAGGTCTGATTCCACGAAATATCCGGGAAGGCCACCTCGGAAATCCGAGGTGGCCTTCCCGGATTTCCTCAGCAGTTCGAAGGGGCGGTTTCCCCGTTGAACCGCTTCACGATCCACTGGTGCGCATCCGCGTTGCCGGCCAGGATTCCGGTGGCGTGTTCGGCGACGTAGGTGGTCCACTGCTCCCGCACCCCGGCCGCGCAGTACGCCCGGTGCAGCGCCTCCGCCTGCGGGGTGTTGACGATCTCGTCGGTGCTCGCGTGGTACTGGAACACCGGCACCCGCGGCGGGTGGGCGCCGAGCTTGTTCTGCGCCAGCCGCGCCTGCCACTGCGGTGTCCCCAGCGGGTTCGACGTCGTGAAGTCGCTGATCTTCTTGAAGGAGTAGTTCAGCAGCAGTTCCGCCGTGCACGCGTTCTTCTTCGCGTCGGCCAGCTGCTGGCGACCGGTGTCGTTGAGGAAGGAATCCAGCCTCAGCTCCGGGTACGCGGCATCGAGCCCGACCGCGGCGAAGGCCAGGAACCCGAAGCCGAGGTAGCCGTCGAGGCCCTTCGCGACTTCGGTCAGGTCGGCCGGCACCCCACCCGCGACGACGCCGACGGCGTTCAGTTCGGGGGCGTAGGTGGGCTGTTTCTCCCCGGCCCACATCGATCCACCGCCGCCCTGCGAGTAACCCTGGAAGATCACCTTGGCACCCCGGGAAAGCCGGGTGGCCGGCAGATCCTGCGCCGCCCGCACCGAGTCGATCACCGCGGGCCCCATGGACTGCCCGGTGATGTAGGTCGGCACGGTCGCCGGCGAATAGCCCTCGTAGTCGGTCACCGCGACCGCGTAGCCGCTGGAGAGCGAGTCGTTGATGGCGGGCTGGTCGTACAGCGTGCCGCGTTCCATCGCCTTGGACGCCGTGCACTTGAACGCCGGGCCCTGCGTGCCGACCGCGTAGCCGACGATCGGCGCCTTGGCCGGGTCCACGCCCTTCGGCACGAGGATCGTCCCGGTGACCGCGTTCCGGCTCCCCAGCGCGTTGGTCGACAGGTACATGACCTGCCAGGCGTCGGCGTTGAGGGCGTTCAGCAACGGCACCGCCGGCCGCCACCGGATGACGTCACCCGGTTTCCCGGCCGGCAGTGGCGACGGCGGGGTGTAGAAGGAGTCGTCGAACGGTCCGGGCAGCAGGGGTGCCGCGCCGGCGGGCGGGCTCGCGGCCGCGACGCCCAGTGCCACCAGGCAGCAGGTCAGGAGCGCCGAAAGCACGGCACGACATCGGGCATGCTTCACCACAACCTCCATCGGGGAAAGGGAATGCGCTCAGGCCGGGAGTCCGAGCGCGCCGGCCAGGACCGGCCAGGACTGGTGCAAGGCCCGCTGCCAGTACGGCCAGCTGTGAGTGCCGGCCCCGTAGTAGTCGACGGTCACCGGGATCCCGGCGGTCCGCAGGCGGTCGGTGAAGCTGCGGGACGACATCTCCGCCGTCGACTCCAGGAAGTCCGCCTGATTCGGCGGGTCGAGCGGGCCGGTCTGCCCGTTGCCGCAGGAGACGTAGAGCGCGGTGCCGCGCAGCTGGTCGACGTGGTCGTAGGGGTTGTTCGCCGACCAGATCGCCGGCAGGCCGAACGCGTCGCCCCAGAGGTTGAGGTAGTTGTAGACGCCGGCGCGCGCCAGGATGCTGATGATCCAGACCGGCAGTCCCGGGTAGAGCGTGTTCGGCACCCCGCTGTAGGACGCGGCCGCGCCGAACATCCCCGGGTGCTTGAACGCGTACGCCATCGCGCCGTACCCGCCGATCGACAGCCCGGCGACCGCGCGGCGCGTGCCGCCGTGGTAGCCGCGCTCGACGATCTGGCGCACTTCGGCGGTGTGGAAGGTGTCCCAGTCGGGGGTGTTCCAGAGGCCGAAGTTCCACCACTTCGTGTACATCCCGGCCGCCCCGTCCGTCGGCATCACGACCAGGGCGTCCTTGGCCGCGGTGAACGCCTTGACGTCGGTGAACTGGTCCCACGAGCGGTAGTCGACCGGCTCGCAGCAGCCGTGCAGCAGGTACAGCACGGGCCAGGTCCGCGTGGGCTGCGCGGCCCAGCCGGACGGCACGATCAGCCGCACCATCCCGGTGGTGCCCAGGGCCGGCGAGCTGATCTGCAGGTCGACGGTCCGGGCGTCCACCCAGGTCTCCTGGACGACCTTCGCGCCGTCGTCGGCCACGGCCGGGCTCGCCTGGGCGGGCGCCACGCCGGCACCGGCGATCAGGAGGACGACGGACAGCGCCAGCAAGGCGATCCGCTTCATATGGACTCCTCAGAGGGGGATGTTCCCGTGTTTCCGGGCCGGCAGGCTCTGGCGTTTGGTGCGCAGCATCCGCAGGGCCCGCGCCACCTGGAGGCGGGTCTGCGACGGCGTGACGACTTGATCGACGTACCCGCGCTCGGCGGCCAGGTACGGGCCGCCGTGGCGTTTGCGGTACTCGTCGGTGAACCGGCGGCGGGCGGCCTCCCGTTCTTCGGGTGGCAGAGCGGCCAGCTCGCGCCGGTAGAGCACCTGCACCGCGCCTTCGGCGCCCATCACCGCGATTTCCGCGGTGGGCCAGGCCAGCACGACGTCGGCGCCGAGGTGCTTGGAGCCCATCACCGCGTAGCCGCCGCCGTAGGCCTTGCGGACCACCACGGTCACCTTCGGCACGGTCGCCTCGGAATAGGCGTAGATCAGCTTGGCCCCGCGGCGGATGATCCCGCCGCGCTCCTGCTCGGTGCCCGGCAGGTAGCCGGGCACGTCGGCCAGGGTGAGCAGCGGGATCGAGAAGGCGTCGCAGAAGCGCACGAACCGCGCGGCCTTTTCCGACGCGTCGATGTCGAGCACGCCGGCCTGGTGCCGCGGCTGGTTCGCCACGACGCCGACCGTGCGGCCCTGCACCCGCGCGAAGGCGCAGATCATGTTGGGCGCGAAGGCGCTGTGCACTTCGGTGAACTCGCCGTCGTCGACCAGCGCGGCGATCAGCTCGGCCATGTCGTAGGTCTGGTGCGGCGAGTCGGGTACCAGCCGGTCGAGCTCGAGATCGGCGGCGGTGAGCCCGGGGCTGGTTTCGTCGGCGTACGCGGGCCCGGGGTCGAGGTTGTTCGCGGGCAGGTAGCCGAGCAGCGTCTGCACCCAGTCGACGGCGTCCTGTTCGTCGGCGGCCCGGTGGTGGGCGTTGCCGGCGACCTCGCTCTGCACCGCCGCCCCGCCGAGTTCCTGCGCGGTGACGCGCTCACCGGTGACGGCGTGCACGACGTCCGGGCCGGTGACGAACATGTGCGAGGTTTCGTCGACCATCACGGTGAAGTCGGTCATCGCGGGTGCGTAGACCGCCCCGCCGGCGCACGGGCCCATGATCATCGAGATCTGCGGGATGACCCCGGAGGCGTGCGCGGTGCGGCGGCCGAGTTCGGCGTAGTACGCCAGCGAGACGACGCCTTCCTGGATCCGGGCGCCGCCGGAGTCGTTGATCCCGACGACCGGGCAGCCGATGGTCATGGCCAGGTCCATCAGCTTGAGGACCTTTTCCCCGGACACCTCGCCGAGGCTGCCGCCGAAGACGCTGAAATCCTGGGAGAACACGCAGATCTGGCGGCCGTCGACGGTGCCGTGCCCGGTGACGACGCCGTCGCCCCACGGCCGGTTCGCGTCCATTCCGAACTCCGCGCACCGGTGCCGCGCGAACTGGTCCACCTCCACGAAGGAGCCCGGGTCCAGCAGCAGCCCGATCCGTTCGCGCGCGGTCAGCTTCCCCTTGGCGTGCTGCCGGTCGACGGCCCGCTTTTCGGCGATCCGCACGGCTTCGTCCTGCCGGGCGGCGAGATCGGCGATCCGGAAGGCGGTGGTCGGGGTCAGTTCGTCCATCACCGCACCACCGCCCCGAGCCGTTCGGCCAGCACGGCCACGTGCGGTGGATCGATCATCGACACGTGGTCGCCGGGCACCCGCACGACTTCGAGGGCGCCGCAGTGGGCGTCCCAGCCGAGCGCGTCGTCGGTGCGCAGGTACCGCGGGTCCAGCGCGGTGGTGAGCGGATGCGGGTCCTGAGCGCGCAGCAGGACCACCCGGCCGTCGTAGCGCTCCGGCGTGTACCGCTCGGCCACCCGCGCGTCCACATAGGACGCGTACTGGTGCTTGAGGACGCCGGCGCCCATGTCCGGCACCTGCTCGGCGAGCTTGGCCATGACCCAGCGGATCTGCGCGTCCTCGTCCAGCCGCGCCAGTTCTTCGCGGGGAACGTCGAAGGGCACGCCGTAGGTCCGCGAGATGTGGCCGGCGAACCGGTCGAAGCGGTCGAGCAGTGCGTCGGCCGCGGTGCCCGTGGCGGGCAGCGGCAGGATGGTGTCGATGAGGAAGACGAGTTCGGCGTTTTCCAGGTGACGTGCGGTCTCGAAGGCGAGACAGCCGCCGAACGACCAGCCGCCCAGCCGGTAGGGGCCGGCGGGCTGGATGTCCCGGATCAGCTCGGCGTACCGGGCGGCTTTGCCTTCGACGGTGTGCTGTTCGTCGAGGCGTTCGAACGCGTAGACCGGCGGGCCTTCGGGGAGCAGCCGGGCGAGTTCCCGGTAGACGCTCGCGGTGCCGCCGGCCGGGTGGAAGAGGAAGACGGGCGGCCCGGTGACACCATCGCGCAGCAGCCGCACGGGCCCGCCACCGTGCCCTTCGAGCTCGGCCCGCAGGAGATCGGCCATGCCGGCGACGGTCGGGGTGGCGAAGAGCCGGTCGTGGCCGGGAACGGCGGTGAGGTGCTCGGCGAAGATCGCCCGCAGCCGGCGGGCCTGCGCGAGGTCGCCGCCGAAGTGCTCGTGGACGCTGGGTTCGGCGCCGAGGACGGTTCGCCAGTGTCGGGCCACCCAGCGTTCGGCGGGATCCCGCGGCCCGGTGATGGCCAGCGCGGCAGGGTCCGTCCGGCCGGGGAGGTGGCGGGGACCGGCATCCGTCGGCGCAGCGGGTCCGGCGAGGTTCGCCGACCCGGCACCCACCGGAGCTGAGGGCCCAGCGAGGTCACGTGGACCGGCATCCGCCAGCGCAACGGGCCCGGCGAAGTCCACCTGCCCAGCACTCACCGGCGCAGCAAGCCCAGCGAGGCCCTGTGGACCGACATCCGCCAGCGCAGTGGGTCCGGCGGAGTCCTGTGGACCAGCACTCACCGGCGCTGCAAGCCCAGCGAGGCCCTGTGAACCGACATCCGCCAGCGCAACGGGACCGGCGAGGTCCACCGACCCGGCACCCACCGGCGCAGCCGCTCCGGCGAGGTCCACCGACCCGGCACCC
>NZ_JBFAZA010000016.1:40600-95956 GCF_040681595.1 Amycolatopsis sp. NPDC051716
CACCGGCGCAGCCGCTCCGGCGAAGTCCACCTGCCCAGCACCCACCGGCGCAGCCGCTCCGGCGAAGTCCACCTGCCCAGCACCCACCGGCGCAGCCGCTCCGGCGAAGTCCACCTGCCCAGCACCCACCGGCGCAGCAAGCCCGGCAAGGTCACGTGGACCAGCCCCCGCCAGCGCAGCGGGTCCGGCGGCGTCCACCGAGTCCGCCACCCCGGCACCCACCGGCGCACCAGGCCCGAAACCCGCCTGCTCGGCCAGGTTCCCGGCAAGCTCCGCCAAGCTCGCCCCCCGCAGCAGCAGCGGAATCGGCAACGGCAGCCCGAAGTCCCGTTCCACCGCGCCGCGCGCCCGCATCGCCGACAGCGAATCCAGCCCCAGCCGGGTGAGCGGCACCGTCCGGTCGATCTCCGGCAACCCCAGCAGGTCCGCGACCAGCTCCGCCAAGTGCGAAGCGATCGCCGCGCGGGCCGCTTCCGGTGTCGCCGACCGTAGTGCGTCCAGTCCGTCCCATGTGGACGATGCGGCCCGCGGTCCGAACAATGTGAAGAACGGCCGCTCCCCCAGCCGGGGAAAGAGCTCCAGTACGGTTCCCGGGTCCACCCGCGCCACGCCGGTCGCCGCGCGGTCGCGGGCCAGCAGGAAGTCCAGCGCCGACAACGCTTCCTCGGTGCCGAGCGGCTCGAGCACCGGGTTGGCCGAACCGGCCGCCGCGCCCACCTCGCCCCACGCGCCCCAGCCGATCGTCGCTGCGGGGAGGCCTTGGGCCCGGCGCCATGCGACCAGCGCGTCGGCCCACGCGTTCGCTGTCGCGTACGCGGCCTGGCCCGGCGATCCGAACAGCGCGGCCGCCGACGAGTACACCAGCCACCAGTCGAGGTCGTGGCCGGCCGTCGCTTCGTGCAGCCGCCACGCGCCCAGCGCCTTCGGGCGCCAGACGGCTTCGAGCGCGTCGGCGTCGAGGCTGATCGCGGCGCCGTCGGCCAGGACACCGGCGGCATGCAGCACCCCGCGAAGCGGCACGCCCCCTTCGACGGCCACCGCGACCAGGGTCTCGGCCGTGCCCGGGGCGGCGATGTCGCCCGGCACCACCCGGACGTCGACGCCCGGTTCACCGAGCCCGGGGTCGGCGGCGTGCCGGCTGTTCAGCACCAGCCGCGTCGCGCCCCGGGCGGCCAGCCACTTCGCGGCGGCCAGTCCCAGGCCGCCGAGGCCGCCGGTGATGATGTACGCGCCGTCGCGGACCGGCTCGCGGACCGGGTCACCGACGGCGGGCCGGATCAGGCGCCGCGTGTACCGCACGCCGCCGCGCCAGGCGATTTCGTCGTCCGGGCCGTCCGCGCGGATCTCGTCCCGCAGCCGGTCCGCTCCGCCGTCGACCTGGCTCACCCGCAGTTCGGGGTGCTCGAAGGCCAGCACGCGCACGAGCCCGCGCAGCGCGGCCACCCCGGGATCGCCCCGCTCGCCGGGCTCGACGGCGTGCGCTCCGGCGCTCACCAGCCACAACCTGGGCGCCACCGGCAGTTCGGCCAGTTCGGCGACGACGCCGGCCAGCGTCTCGACCAGCCGCGCCCCGCGCGCCGGATCCGGCTCGGCCTCGCCGCCGAGCAGGGCGAGGACGGCGGTCGGTTCGCCGTCGCGCAGCAGCTTCGCCAGCTCGGGCCGGTCGCCGAGGCGGGCGGTCCGGACGTCCTCGCCGTCGAACGCCCGATTGTCGTCCGACAGCACGATCCAGCGGTGCGCCCGCCCTGGCCCGCGGGGGCGCCCCCCGTTTTCCACACTACCGGCCGGCACCGACAATTCCGGCGCGGCGGGCAGCGGCGCCGGCTGCCAGGCCGCCTCGAACAGCAGCCGGGTCAGGGCCGCGTCGCGGTAGGGACGGCAGTAGACGTCGCGGAATTCGACCAGGACGACGTCGTCGGCGTCGACCAGCTGGACGCTGCCGAGCACGCCGTCGCCGGACTCCCGCAGGACGGCGTCCACCCGCACGCCCCGGCGCGGGTCGCCGGCGACCACCACCTCGGCCACGCTGAGCGGCAGGTAGAGGGCGTCCGCGTCGCCGACCGCCGCGGCCAGCGCGTGCAGGCAGGCGTCGGCGAGCGCCGGGTGCAGCACGTACGCGGGATGGTCGGCTTCCGGCTGCGCGATCGACGCCGACGCGCGGCCGGGCGCGGCCGTCACCCGGCGCAGGCCGCGGAAGGCCGGGCCGTACGACTGCCCCAGCTCGGCCAGCGCCCGGTAGACGTCGACCGGCTCCCCGGCGGTTTCCCCGAACGGCGCCGACGGTGTGCCGCCGGTGCCGATCCGGGCGGTGGCGTGCCGGACCCAGCGCCCGGCTCTCGTGTGGACGCTCAGTTCGGTGCCGCGGAGCGTCGTGGTCACCTCGGTGTGGTCGCCGAGCGGCAGGACTTCCCGCAGTTCGAGGTCGTGGACGCGGCGGCCCGGACCGGCGGCGGCGAGCGCGAGTTCCAGGAAACCGGTGGCCGGGAACACCGACACGTCCCGGACGGTGTGGCCGGCCAGCCACGGCACCGCGGCGACGCCGATGTCGCCCCGCCACAGGTGGCCGCCGCCGGGGTCTTCGATGTGCACGCCGAGCAGGGGGTGAGCCCCGCCGGTGCGGACGGTCCGGCGCGGCCAGAAGCGTTCGTGCCGCCAGACCGGCCCGGGCAGCTCGACCGGCGGCGTCTGCGGCCGGGCGGCCAGCACGCCGGACCATCCGAGCACGTGCAGCCGGGCGAGGCTGGTCAGGAACGCCGTCCGCTCGTCGATCCGGCGGCTCGCCGAGGGCAGGCCGAGCCCGCCGGACTGCTCGATCGCGGCCAGCGCGACGGGGTGCGGCGAAATCTCGACGAAGACGGTGTGCCCGTCGGCGGCGGCCGCGGCCAGCGCCTGGCTGAACCGCACGGGCCGGCGCAGGTTCGCCGCCCAGTACTCGACGTCGAAGACGGGCGGCTCGTCGTGGACGCTGCTGTAGCACCGGATCCCGGGCGTGGCCGGGGTCAACCCCGCGACCGCGGCGCGGAACGGGCCGAGCAGCGGCTCGACGGCGGCGGAGTGCCCGGCACCCCCGACCGGCAGCCGTTTCGCGAGCCGGCCGAGGTGTTCGGCGTGCGCGACCACGGCCTCGACGCGGTCCGCGGCCCCGCTGATGGTGCACTGGGTCGGCGAGGCGTACACCGCGATGGTGACGTCGGGGAATTCCGCGAGCTCGGCCGGCGAAAGCTCGACGAGAGCCATCGCCCCGCCCCCGCGTTCGTCGAGTTGGGCGAGCAGCCGCGCCCGGGCGGCCATGACCCGCAGGCCACTGGCGACATCGAGCGCCCCGGCCACCACGGCGGCGGCGACCTCGCCCATGGAGTGCCCGAGCACGGCCGCGGGAGTCACCGCGTGCGCCCGCCAGAGAGCGGCCAGGGCGAGCTGCACGCCGAACAGGGCGAGCTGGGTCGCGGCGAGGTCGGGCAGCTCGTGTTCGAGGGCTTCGCGCAGCGAGAACCCGGCTTCGGCCCGGAAGACGGGGTCGAGCGCCTCGATTTCAGCCCGGAACGCGGGTTCGGAACGCAGCAGCAGCCGGCCCATGCCGGACCACTGCGAGCCATAACCGGAGAAGACGAAGACGACCCCACTCCCACCCGAGCGCCCCAATGTGGCCTTGGTTGCGTTCAACGCACCCAATGTGGCCTTCGGTGCGTTGAACGCACCGAAGGCCACATTGGGGCGCTCGTGTCCCTCGGCCAGTTCCCGCAGCGCCTCGACCACTTCGGCCCGGCTCTCGGCGACCACCGCTCCGCGCACCGGCAGGTGGTCTCGCCGGTGCGCCAAGGTCGACGCGACCGCGTCCAGCGGCGCCGCACCATCCGACAGCCAGTCCGCCAGCTCACCCGCCCGTGCCCGCAGCACCTCCGCCGACCGCGCCGACAGCGCGAACACCTGCGGACCTCCGTCACCGGCCCGGGGCGGGAAGGCCGCCGCCGGCCACTCCTCGACCACGACGTGCGCGTTCGTCCCGCCGAAGCCGAACGCCGACACCCCGGCCCGCGCCGTGCCCGCATAGCGCGGCCAGTCCGTCCCCGACGCCACCACCCGCAACCCGGTGAAGTCGATGTGCGGGTTCGGCTCGCGGAAGTGCAGGCTCGGCGGCAGCCGGCGGTGCGTCATCGCCAGCACCACCTTCACCAGCCCGGTGATGCCGGCCGCGCCTTCGAGGTGGCCCAGGTTGCTCTTCACCGACCCCAGCAGCAGCGGACGCCCCGGCGAACGCCCCGCCCCGAGCACCGCCGCCAGCGCACCCGCCTCCAGCGGATCGCCCAGCGGCGTGCCGGTCCCGTGCGCCTCGACGTAGTCCACAGAGGACGGATCGACGCCGGCCGCGGCGTACGCGTCGCGCAGCAACGCCGCCTGGGCGTCCGGGTTGGGCGCCGTCAGGCCGTTGGACCGGCCGTCGGAGTTCACCGCGCTGCCGCGGATCAGCGCCAGCACCCGGTCCCCGGCCCGCCGCGCCGCACGCAGCGTCTTCAGCACGACCACGCCACAGCCTTCGCCGCGGGCGATCCCGTCGGCGCCGGCGTCGAACGGCTTGCAGTGGCCGTCCGCGGCCAGCACCCCCGCCCGGTGAAAACCGGCGGTGATGCCGGGCGAGAGCAGGACGTTCACCCCGGCCGCGAGCGCCGTCTCGCTCTCGCCGCGGCGCAGGCTCTGCACCGCCTGGTGCACCGCGACCAGCGACGACGAGCACGCGGTGTCCAGGGTGAGGCTGGGCCCGCGCAGGTCGAGCAGGTACGACAGCCGGTTCGCCGCGATGCTCGCCGCCGCGCCGGTCCCGGACCAGACGTCGACCCCCGCGACGTCGGTCATCGTCAGCGAGCCGTACTCGGTGGCCGACAGCCCGACGAACACCCCGGTCCGGCTGCCGCGCAGCGTGGCCGGCGGAATCCCGGCGTGCTCGAGCGCCGCCCAGACGACCTCGAGGAGGATCCGCTGCTGCGGGTCCATCGCCTCGGCTTCGCGCGGGGTGATGCCGAAGAACGCCGCGTCGAACCCGGCGACGTCGTCGAGGAACCCGCCACGCGACGGCACGCCGGCGAGGTCTTCCACCGGCGCGAACGTCTCCCAGCGGCCCTCGGGGACGTCGCCGATGCCGTCGCCGCCGGAGTCGAGGAAGCGCCAGAACGCTTCCGGGGATTCGATCCCGCCGGGCAGCCGGCAGCCGAGGCCGACGACCGCGATCGGCTCGCTGTCCTCCGGTAGCGGCACGTAAGCCACCGCATGATCCACAGTGGACAGGTGGCCGGCGAGCGCGGTGATCGTCGGGTACTGCCACACCAGGGTCGGGGACAGCGGGCGCCCGGTGAACGCGCCCAGGTCGGCCGCCAGGCTCGCCGCGTCTCTTGAGGACAGTCCGGTTTCGTGCAGTGGCCGGTCGACGTCCACGTCGCCGAGACGCGCGAGCAGCCAGGCGCGGATCGCCGCGGCGTCCGGCGCGCTCATCCGAGCCGCCGGGCGGCGAACGCACCGTCCAGATAGGACTGCCGGCACCGGGCCCGGCTGATCTTGCCGCTGGAGGTGCGGGGCACCTCGCCCGGCGCCAGGAAGACGACGTCGTGCAGGCGCAGCCCGTGCCCGGCCGAAACCGCCGCCCGGATGGCCGCGGCCGCCTCGGTGACGTCGGCTTCGGTGTCCTTCGCCCGTTCCAGGACGACGACCGCGGCTTCCCCGTCGTCGCCGTCGGTCGCGAAGGCCGCGGCCGAGTGCGGCCGGACGGCCGGGTGGTCCTCGGCGGTCTGCTCGATGTCCTGCGGGTAGTGGTTGCGGCCGTCGACGACGACCAGGTCCTTCAGCCGGCCCGTCACGAACAGCTCGCCGTCGAACACCACGCCGAGGTCGCCGGTCGCCAGCCAGCCCGCACCGGTGTCCGGATCGAGCGGGGGCAGGCCGAAAGTGGCCACCGACGCTTCGGCCCGGCCCCAGTAGCCGCGGCCGACGTTCGGGCCGCTGACCCGGATTTCGCCGACCGTGCCCGGCTCGGCGGGCTCCCCGGTCGCCCGGTCGGCGATCCGGACCCGCTGGCCGACCGGGCGGCCGCACGAGACGAGCGTCGTGGTGGCCGCACCCGCGGCGGCCGGCACGGCGGACCCGGCGGCGAGCCGGGCCCGGTCGAACGTGACCTGCCGGGGCGGTTTTCCCGCGTCCGTCACGGAAACCAGCACGGTGGCCTCGGCGAGGCCGTAGGAGGAGCGGTGCACCTCCGGCCGCAACCCGCAGCCGGCGAAGGCGGCGTCGAACTTGGCGATCGTGGCCGGCAGCACCGGTTCGCTGCCGTTGATCAGCGAGACGACCCGGCTCAGCTCGAGGTAGAGCTTCTCGTCCTCGGTGACGCGGGAAGCGCAGTAGGCGTAGGCGAAGTTGGGGGCCGCACTGATCGCGCCGGGACTGGCCGAGAGGGCGCGCAGCCAGCGCGCGGGCCGTTCGAGGAACGCCAGCGGGTCCATCAGGACCGACTCCAGGCCACCGGCCATCGGCGCGCCGATGCCGAGGATCAGGCCCATGTCGTGGAACAGCGGCAACCAGCTGACCGTCGACGTGGTCCCGCTCTCGGCGCCGTAGGCGGCGCACGCCTGACGGGCGTTGGCGAGCACGTTGCGGTGGGTCAGCACGACCCCGGCGGGCGAGCGCGTCGAGCCGGACGTGTACTGCAGGTACGCCGGGGCGTCCGGATCGGGCTCGGGCCAGTCGCGCGGCCCGGACTCGACCGGCGGCACGGCGTCGACGTCCACCACCGCCGGGTCGACCGCGCAACCGGCGAGGAACCGGGTGACCGCCTCGCCCTCCCCGGCCGTGGTCAGCACGACCCGCGGGCCGCAGTCGGCGAGCGCCGCGGCCAGCCGGCCCGCGTGCCCGGGCAGGCCGGGCGCGAACAGCGGCACGGCGACCAGTCCCGCCCGCAGCGCACCGAGGAACGCGACGACGTAGCCGGTGGATTGCCCGGCCAGCACCGCCGCCCGCTCCCCCGGACCGGCCACTTCGGACAGCCGGGCCGCGACCGCCTCGACCCGCTGGTCGAGCTCGCGCCAGGTGAGCGTGACCGCCCGGCCGTCGCCGCCGTCGCGGTGGTCGAGGTGGGTCACGGCGATCCGGTCGCCGAGGCGGCGCGCCCAGTGACCCAGCAGGGTCGCGAAGGACTCGCCGCCGTCGACGGGCGCACCGGTGACGGGAACCGGCCGGGAAATGGTTTCCATGCATCCTCGCAGAGAGCGTTTACCGGCGCAGTGAATAACCGCGCCGGTGCGGTTGTCAACGATTCGATCACCGATACTCACGGGGAAACGGGTCAGGGCACCGCACGTTTGTCACGCGGCGACGAGGTCTCGGCGAGGCGGGTGCCGGGCACGCGCACGGCCAGCAGCGCGCCGGCGAACGTCAGCCCGGCCGCGACGAGCAGGCCCGCGGTGTACCCGCCGGCCAGCGCCGCCCCGGCGGGAACGCCCGCTTCGAGCCGCGCCGCGCGCACCGACGTCAGCACCGCGCCGATCAGCGCCACGCCGAGCGCGCTCGACAATTCCCGGCCCGCGGTGAGCAATCCCGACGCCGTGCCGGAATATTGCCGCTCCACCACCTCCAGCGCGTGCGAGGTCATCGGGACGGTGAAGGCCGAGCCCGCGCCGATCAGGACCAGGCCGGGCACGCGCGGCCACAGCGCGGGGACGTGGTTCACCGCGGCGAGGGCGAGCAGTCCCGCACCCACCACGGCCAGCCCCGCCGCCACCGTCCGAAATGGACCGTGCCGGGCGACGGCCGCCGGCACCAGCGGCGTCGCGGCCACGACCGCCACCGCGACCAGCACCAGGGGCAGCCCGGCGCCGGCCGGGCCGAGCCCCAGGAACTCCTGGTGGAGCAACGGCGTGAAGAAGAAGATCCCGGAAATCCCCAGTCCCCACAGCAGCTGCAGGCCGAGCGAGCCCAGGAACACCCGGTTGCCGGTCAGGGCCGGCGGGACCAGCCGGTCGGCCGCCCGCCGTTCCCGCACGAGGAACGCCACCCCGACCGCGGTCCCCCCGGCGAGCAGCGGGATCCGGAGCCGGGGTTCGGCCAGCGCGGTGGTGAGCAGCACCAGGCTCGCCGTCACCAGGAGCATCGCCGACGCCGGTGGCGCGCGGGTCCCGCCCCCGCGGCCGGGCGGCACGGTCCCCGGCAGCAGGCCCAGCATCGCGGCCACGAACGGGAGGTTGACGAAGAAGATCCAGGCCCAGCCGCAGTATTCGCTCAGGACACCGCCCAGCGCGGGGCCGAGGGCCAGCGCGGCCGCCAGGCAGGCGGTCCAGACCGCCGCGCCGAGCGTCCGGCCGCGCGCGTCGAGGTTGGTCCGCAGCAGGCTCAGCAGGCCCGGCACCAGGAACGCGGCCGCCAGCCCCTGGAGCACCCGGGCGGCGACCAGCAGCCACGCCGAACCCGCCAGGCCGCCCGCCGCCGCGCCGAGCCCGAACGCGAGGAGGGCACCGGTCAGCGCCGGGCGGCGGCCCCAGCGGTCGATCAGTGCGCCGGCCACCGGCAGCAGCCCGGCGAACGGGAGCATGTACCCCAGCGCGATCCACTGCAGCGTCCCGACGTCGAGTGAGAGGTCGCGGGCGATGGACGGCGCGCCGGCGGCGACGATCGTGTTGTCCAGCGTCGTGACGAACGCGCCGAGCGCGAGCACGACCAGCGTCCGCCGGGTCATCGTGTGCTCCCCACCAGTTCGCCGCCGACCGCGGCCTTCCGGCGCGGGAACCACCAGTTCGCCGCCCCGAGCCGGGCCATCACCGCGGGGACGAGCACGCACCGGACCACGACGGCGTCCAGGAGCACGGCGACGGTCAGCCCGACTCCCGCCTCACGCACCACCCGGGCGTCCACGAAGGCGAAGGAGACGAACACCAGCGCCATGATCAGCGCGGCCGCGGTGATGGTCCGGCCGGTCGCCGCGACGCCGTCGACGATGGCGGCCCGCGGATCGCCGTGCCGGCGCCACGCCTCCTGGATCCGGGCGATGAGGAAGACCTCGTAGTCCATCGACAGCCCGAACAGCCCGGCGAACAGGAACACGGGCAGGTAGGGCTCGATCGGACCGCCGAAGGCGAACACCACCACACCGGTCGTCGCGGCCGCGGTCAGCAGGTTCATCACCGCCGCGGTGAGCGGGATCAGCACGCTGCGGAACACCCAGGCCAGCAGCAGGACCGAAATCCCGACGACGACGGCGAGGAACACCGGCAGCCGTGCGGTGATCGCCGCGGAGAAGTCGGCCCGGGCGGCGACGACGCCGCCGACGTGCGCGTCCGGGCTGCCGATGACCCTGGCCATCACCCGCGTCGACGCGAGCAGCTCGCCGGTGGCCGGATCGCTCGGGCCCGTCCGCGGCAGCACCGTCAGCAGCCACGTTCCGCCGGGCAACGCGGCGGACGGGCCGACGTCCGCGCTCGCGAGCAGCGCTTCCCGCAGCGCGCCCACCGCATCGCCGCCGCCGGTCCCGACCACCAGCAACGGCGCGTCGGCGCCCGGGCCGAAGCCCTCCTCGAGCAGCTCGGCCGCGGTCCGCGTGACGCTGCCGGGCGGGTCGGACGCGGCGTCCGGCACCCCGAGCCGCAGGCCGGCCATCGGCAGCGCGAGCACGGCCACGACCAGCAGGGCGGCCAGGGTGTACGGGCCGGGACGCGCGGTCACCGACCCCGCGAGCCGGGCCCACCGGCCCGCGCTGCCGTCCGGGCGCAGGCGCATCCGGCGGCCCAGGAGCCGCAGCAGCGCCGGCAGCAGGGTGAGGGCGGCGAACGCGGTCAGCAGCACCGAGACCGCGGCGGCGACCGCGATCCCGTCCAGGAACGGCAGGCCGACGGTGAGCATCCCGGCGAGCGAGACGCACACGGTGACGCCGGCGAAGACCACGCTGCGGCCGGAGGTCGCGGCCGCGACGGCCAGCGCCGCCGCCGGCCCGGCACCGTCCCGGCGGCCCTGCCGGTAGCGGGTCAGCACGAACAGCGCGTAGTCGACACCGACGCCGAGCCCGAGCAGCGCGGCGATCTCGGTGCTGATCTTCGGCATGGTCATGACGTGCGACACCAGCGTCACCGCGGCCAGGGCGCAGCCGACCGAAACCGCCGCGGTCAGGACCGGGAGCAGGACGCAGGTCAGCGAGCCGAAGGCCACCAGCAGCACGACGGCCGCGGCGAGCAGGCCGATCCCGGCGTTGCCCAGGTCGGGCGCGGCGGCCGTCATCGCGGCGAGCTCTCCGGAAACGCCGGCGGTGAGGCCCTCGGTGTCACGGACGGTGGCGGCCAGCGCGTCGGCCGTCCCCTGCCCGAGGTCGGCGGCCGGGGCGTCGAAGCGCACGGTGAGCACCGCGATCCGCCGGTCGGCGGACAGCCGGCCGGGGGGCGGATCGACGGACACGACGTGCGGCACCGCCGCCAGCCGGGCGGCGAGCGCGTCGAGCCGGACGCGGCCCGCGCCGCTGTCGGCCGGGCCGTCCTCCGAACGGACGACGACGCGTTCCCCGGCGTTGCCGGCACCGAAAGCGCGCAGCAGGTTCGCCGCCGCCGTGCTGTCCGCGGCGGGCAGGTCCACCGTGTCGCGGAAGGCCGCGCCGGTGTGCGCCGCGGCGCCCACCAGCCCGCCCAGTGCCACCAGCCACAGCACGATCACGACGCCGGCCCGGCGGAAGCACCAGGAAACGAGCGCCGTCATCGGTGTTCTCCTCCCGCGTGCCGGTTGATCACGCTAACAACGGGAAGGGGCGCGAAGATACCGTCTCGGTTCACAAATCGGATTCCGGAAACCTTTGCCGCGGTTAGTGTTCCCACTTTGTCCGGGAGGTGACAAACTCCGGTGTGACCGTTGAGCCCGGCGTGACAGAACCCGCTCCGGACGCAGGGGCGGCGGTTGCCAAGTCCGATCCCGTGTGAGTACATGACGTCCGCGCCGAGCACGGCGCGGACTCTCCACGAAGCGCGGTAAGGGGTGTGAGCCATGACCCGGACGATCACGCAGGCGGCGATTCCGCACCCGCGGGGCACCGGCCGCGCGCGGCAGCTGTGGTGCTCGCTGCCGACCGAACTGGGGCGGCGGTTCCGGCCGCACGCCGACCAGCTCGCCCGGCGGATCCTCGAGGAGGTCCAGCGGGCCGTCCCCGAGTACGCCAAGCCCCTCGAGGGCGAGTTCGGCAAGATGATCGTGCTCGCGATCGAGCAGGCGGTGCTCGGCTGCATCGACAGCATCGAGGACCTGGCGTCCACACAGGACAGTGGGGCGAAGTTGTTCGTGGAGGTCGGCAAGCGCGTGCACCACGACGGCGGCAGCCTCAATTCCCTGCAGGCCGCCTACCGCGCGGGTGGCCGCGCGGCGTGGCACTACATAGCCGAACTGGGGCAGGCGCACCGGTTCCCGGCGGCCGTGCTGTGCGTCGGCGCGGAAGCCGTTTTCGCTTACGTGGACGAGATTTCCTCGTACTCGGTCGAGGGGTACACCTTGGCGCAGGCGATGGCGAGCGGCACGCTCGAACGACGGCGGCGCCGGTTGTTCGAACTACTGCTGGCCACCCCGCCCACGTCCCCGGCGACGCTGGCGACCATGGCCAAGGCGGCGCAGTGGACGGTGCCGGAGTGGGTCACGGTCGTCGCGCTCGACCCGCGGACCGAGCAGCACCCGCCGCCGTCCCCGCAGCTGGCCGGCGACGTGCTGCTCGATCTGGACGGCCCCGAGCCGTGCCTGCTGACCCCGAACCCGGATCGCGACCTGCGGGGCCTGGAAGGCCGGCTCCCGGGCTGGCGCGCCGCGATCGGCCCCCGGGTCCGCCCGGCCGACGCGGCGACGTCGCTGCTGTGGGCCCGCCGCACGCTCGACCTCCTCCGCCGCGGCCTGGCCGGCGACGGCCCGGTCACGCACACGGCCGACCACCTGGCGACGCACTGGCTGCTGCTCGACCGCTTCCTGCTGGACGAGCTGTCGGCGAAAGCGCTCGCCCCCTTCGCGGGCCTGACGGTGAAGCAGCAGACCCGGCTGGCCGAAACGTTGCTGAGCTGGCTGGAGCACAACGGGAACACCCCGGAGATCGCCCAGGCCCTGCGGATCCACCCCCAGACGGTCCGCTACCGCGTGAGCCAGCTGAGCGAGCTGTTCGGCGACCGGCTGGCGGATCCGGCGAAGCGGCTGGAGATCCAGATGGCGCTGTGCGCCCACCGGCTGCTGGGCACCCGGCCATCGACCGGCGAACGCTGACTGGCCAACACCGACGGGCTGGGGCCACCTTCACTGCCCTGGAGGCGGCCTCGGTCCTTGACCGTGCACGGCGGCGAATCTAAGGTCGGTCCAGGCTGTTAGCGCTAACAGTCGGTTGGAGGACGCACCGATGACCGCACCCGAGCTCACCCGGGAGTTGTTCGGCCAGGCCGGCGGCACCGACGTCCACCGGTACACGCTGGGGCGGCCCGGCGGGCCGGTCGTGCGCGTGCTCGACTACGGCGGCGTGCTCCAGTCGCTGGAGGCACCGGACCGCGACGGCCACCCCGGCAACGTCGTCCTCGGCTTCGCCGATCTCGACGCCTACGTCGCCAACAACCGGCCCGAAGCGGACCGGGTGTTCCTGGGCGCGGTGATCGGCCGGTTCGCCAACCGGATCGCCGGCGGCACCTTCACCCTCGACGGCGTCCAGTACCGGGTGCCCCTCAACAACGGCAAGAACAGCCTGCACGGCGGCCCGGCGGGGTTCGACACGCGGGTCTGGGCGGCGGCCGAAATCCGCGACGGCGACGGCGTCGCCCTGCGGCTCACGCTGGTCAGCCCGGACGGCGATCAGGGCTACCCCGGCCGGCTCACCACCGAGGTCACCTACCGCGTCGACGCGCGCGACCGGCTGCGCATCACCTACCGCGCCACCACCGACGCGCCGACGGTGGTCAACCTGACCAACCACACCTACTGGAACCTGGCCGGCGAAGGGGCGGGCGACGTCCACGAGCACCGGCTGGAAATCGCCGCGAGCCGGTTCTGCCCGACCGGGGACGATCTGATCCCGGCCGGCGACCCGGTGCCGGTCGAGGGCACGCCCTTCGACTTCCGCCGGGGAGCGCCGATCGGGGCCCGCGTCGGCGAACCCGACCCCCAGCTGGTGATCGGCCAGGGCTACGACCACAACTGGGTGCTCGACGACGGCGCGCCGTTCGCCGCCCGCGCGTGGGACCCGGCGTCCGGGCGGCTGCTCACCATGTGGACGACCGAGCCGGGCCTGCAGTTCTACTCGGGCAACTACCTCACCGCGGCCCTCACCGGCACCGGCGGCCGCCCGTACCACCGCGGCGCCGGCTTCGCGCTGGAGGCCCAGCACTTCCCGGACTCCCCCAACCGCCCGGACTTCCCCAGCACGGTGCTGCGCCCCGGCGAGGTCTACCACCAGGAGACGGTGTTCGCCCTGACCACCGCGGACGAGCCGCCGGTGGCGTGAGCGACAATCGCGGGGCGCACGCGGAGTCCCGCCGCTAGCCTCGCCGGTCATGGGAGATCTTTCCGCCGTCGCCCGGGACCTCGCGCCCACCGGCCCGCTGCGCGCCGCCGTCAACCTCGGCAATCCCGTGCTCGCGCACGGCACGCCGGCGGCACCGGGCGGGGTCACGGTCGACCTCGCGCGCGAGGTGGCGGCACGGCTGGCCGTCCCGGTCGAGTTCGTGTGTTTTGATGCGGCCCGCAAGTCGTTCGAGGCGCTGACCTCGGGCGCGGCCGACCTGGGCTTCCTGGCGATCGAGCCCGCCCGCGCGGCCGAGGTGACGTTCACCGCGCCGTACGTCGTGATCGAAGGCGTGTACGTCGTGCCGGACGGCTCGCCCATCACCACACCGGCCGACGTCGACCGGCCGGACGTCCGGATCGGCGTCAAGCAAGGGTCCGCGTACGACCTCTACCTGACCCGGACCGTCCAGCAGGCCACCCTCGTGCGCGGCGAGGACGGTGTCACGGCGTTCGAGAACCAAGGCCTCGAGGTCGCCGCCGGGATCCGGCAGCCGCTGACCGCCTACGTCGCCGCCCACCCCGGGACCCGCGTGCTTCCGGGACGCTTCATGGAGATCCGGCAGGCGGTCTGCACCACCCCGGACCGCCGCCCGGAGACGATCGCGTTCCTGCACGACCTGGTCGAAGAGCTGAAGGCCACCGGCTTCGTCGCCGACGCGCTGCGCCGCGCGAACCAGGACGCCACGATCGCGCCGCCCGCCTGACGCGCTATTTGCCGGTCACGCCGTCGATCAGCTCCCGGCCGACGTCCACGTGCCCGGCGTGCCGGGCGAAGCTCTGCACCAGGTGGCACAGGATCCACGCGAAGGTGGGGTGCTCTTCGGCCCCGCCGCGGCGGGTCGTGCGGACGGCCCGGCCCTCCAGTGGGGTGACCGCGGCGAGCCGGGCACAGTTTTCGTGCTCCGCCAGGAAGAAGGCGGTGATGTCCGCCGACGGTTCCGCCGGCGCGACGAACCACTCCTGCTCGGCGGTCCGGGGCCAGGAGAAGTCGACGTCCTCGCCGGCGAACAGGTACCGGACCCAGAAGCGTTCGGTGCAGGCGAGGTGCTTGACCATGCCCAGCGGCGTCCAGCCCGACGGCAGCACGCTCCGGCGCAGGTCACGTTCGGAGAGGCCGTCGAGCTTGCGCAGGATGACGGCGGCACTGTGGTCGAGGTAGCCCAGCAGCAGCGCGCGCGGATCGGCCAGCGTGGGAGGCGGTTCGGGCGTCTCGACCATGATCGAAAAGCTACTGGGCGGCGGCCCGCGACGCGGTGATCCCGCGCGCCCACGACGGGGTGACTCGGCGCCCCGCGCACCCTCTGGCTTGCCGGTTGCCGTCGTCATCGATACGACATTGCGTCTTCTCGACGGTCGCAACGAGTGCTACGTTCCTGGTGGCGGGCCGGCCGAGAACGAGGAGCGGCGATGAGGCTTTCTCCCAGCGCTCACACGGACTCGTTCTGCCGCGACCGCCTGCCACCCGGCGACCAGTGGCCGCGGCTGGTGTTCGACCTGCCGGAGCTGCACTACCCGGACCGCCTCAACGCCGCGACGGCGTTGCTCGACGAGACCGCCGCCCGCCTCGGCCCGGACCGCCCCTGCCTGCGCACCCCGCACGCGACGTGGACCTACGGCGACGTCCTCGCCCGGGCCAACCGGATCGCGCACGTCCTCACCGCCGAGCTCGGTGTCGTGCCCGGCAACCGCGTGCTGCTGCGCGGCACCAACACGCCGTGGCTCGCGGCGTGCTGGCTCGGCGTCCTGAAGGCCGGAGCCGTCGCCGTGACGACCATGCCGATGCTGCGCCGCGGCGAGCTCGACAAGATCACCGACCGGGCACAGCCCACGGTGGCCTTGTGCGACGAGCGCCTGCTCGACGAGCTGCCGCCCACGCTGCCCGTGGTGCCCTACGGCACCGAGCTGGCCGAACGCTGCGCCCGGCACCCGGCGACGTTCGCCGACGTGCCGACGGCCGCCGACGACGTCGCCCTGCTCGCCTTCACCTCCGGCACGACCGGGACGCCGAAGGCCACCATGCACTTCCACCGCGACCTGCTCGCCATCGCCGACACGTTCTCCCGGCACGTCCTCCGGCCCACCCCGGACGACATCTTCTGCGGCACCCCGCCACTGGCCTTCACCTTCGGCCTGGGCGGCCTCCTGGTGTTCCCGCTGCACGCCGGCGCGTCGGTGCTCCTGCTGGAACGCGCGACGCCCAAGGAGCTGGCGTCGATCGTCGCCGAGCAGGCGGTGACGGTGCTGTTCACCGCCCCGACCGCCTACCGCGCGATCCTCGGCGCCGGCGACGGACCCCTGCTGGCCGGAATCCGCCGCGCCGTCTCCGCCGGGGAAGCACTGCCCGCCGCCGTGGCAGAGCGGTACCGCGAGGTCGTCGGATCGCCGTTGATCGACGGCATCGGCAGCACGGAGATGCTGCACGTGTTCATCTCCGCCGCCGGCGACGACGTCCGCCCCGGCTGCACCGGCAAGGCCGTCCCCGGCTTCCGCGCCGCCGTCCTGGACGCCGACGGCCGGCCCGTCCCGGACGGCACACCCGGGCTGCTCGCCGTCCAGGGCCCCACCGGCTGCCGCTACCTCGGCGACCCCCGGCAGACCGGCTACGTCCGCGACGGCTGGAACATCACGGGCGACACCTACGTCCGCGAGCCGGACGGCTACTTCCGCTTCGTGGCGCGCAGCGACGACATGATCGTCTCTTCCGGTTACAACATCGCGGCTCCCGAGGTAGAAGAGGTGCTCCTGACGCACCCGGACGTCGAGGAGTGCGCGGTCGTCGGCACACCCGACCCGGACCGGGGCGCGGTGGTGACGGCCTTCGTCGTGCTCCGGCCCGGCGTCGCCCCGGGCCCGGACGTCGTGCACGCCCTGCAGGAGCACGCCAAAGCCGTTGCCGCGCCGTACAAGTACCCGCGCCGGGTGCGCTTCCTCGACGCACTGCCGCGCAATGCCAGCGGCAAGCTGCAGCGATACCTGCTGCGCGAGCGCTGACGGGGGTGACGGGCCCGCTGCCGAGGTGGGGTGGCGGTGGGCCCGTCACGTCTGAGGGGTGTCGAGGACATGACCCAAGACTAGGCGACGATTCGAACACATGTTCACGGCCATTCGGGTGCATTCCGATTACGAAAAGTCACCGGAGGCCCGGCCTTCCCGGGCGCGGCAACACTTCCGGGTGACAAACAGTCCTCAATGGACACTCCCTGACCACGGAAGACGAAGGCGTCGCCGCCATGCGGGACGCCGTCACCGGACCCGCCGGCCGCGCCACCCCGGAGGGGCCGTTTCCGGGCCGTCACCGGCAAAACCGCTCACACCGCGCTGACCTGCACCGAGGACGATCACTCCGGCGCGCCGCCGAGGCGGTGACAGGCCCCGCGACCGGACCCCATAAAGTCTTCGCGCAGCCATCGGAGGTGACCACCCGCGTGCCCGACGTCGACTACTACGAGGTGCTCGGCCTCCGCCGCGACGCCACGGCGGCCGACGTCAAGGCGGCCTACCGCCGGCTGGCCAAGACCATGCACCCGGACGGCGGCGGCACGGTCGGTACGTTCCGGCTGCTCCGCGAGGCCTACGACGTCCTGAGCGACCCGAAGGCCCGCGCCCGCTACGACTCCGGCGGCGCGACCGTGGTGCCGGTGCCGGTCCGGCCGCGTCCCCGGCGGCGCTTCGGCGACGAGCCCGGCTTCGTCCCCGACCTGCCCGAGCTGGACGCCGAGGACCTGAGCTGGTGGCACTTCGCCGGCGAAGACACCCGCATGCGGCACAGCCGCCGCGAGCCGGGGCACACGCCGGTGGTCGTCGCGGTGGCCGGGATGGTGCTCGTGCTGCTGCCGCTGGTCACCGGCGCCGGGTTCAGCACGCCGGTGCTCATCGTCTGGCTGCTGCTCACCGCCGGCACGGCGTTGCTGGTCCAACGGCTGGCGCGCGGGTACCTGCGGGCCGCGAAGGCGCGCGAGGCGTTCGCCGAGGAGTTCGGCGGCCGCACGGTGTTCGGCGCGCCCGGCACCGAGCGCGACGAGCTGGCCGAGCGGCTCACCGCCGACCTGCTCGAGGGGTACCTGACCCGGCTGCCGGGCGCCCGCATCTTCCACGGGCTCGCCTGGCCGGGCTCGGTGTTCGCCGACGTCGACCACGCGGTGCTGTGCGGGAAGCGGCTGGTGCTGATCGAGTCGAAGCTGTGGCTGCCGGGCCACTACGAGACGGCGGAGGACGGCCGGCTGCTGCGCAACGGCCGCCCGTTCCGCGGCGGCGGCAGCCGGTTGACCGAGAGCCTGGCGGCCTACCGCGAGCTGCTCCCGGGGGTGGCGCTGCGGGGCGCGATGATCGTGTACCCGAGCCGCAGCGGCGAGCTGACCACGGCGGACCCGGGCGAGCTGACGGTCGCCCCGATGACACCGGAAGAGTTCCTGCACGAGATCGGCGAATGGCTGGCCGCCGATCCGTCCACAGTGGACCACGAGACGCTGCGGACGATGCGCGACCAGGTGGTCGGCGGCGGTCGGGCGGCATGAGCAGCCCCCGTTTTCCACGCTACCGGAGGGCACCGACAGTTCCGGGGGCTTCGGGTGCTTCGGGTGCTTCGGGTGCTCGCCTTCGGCTTCACCCTGGCGCCGGCGGACCCGCGGCGTGAGTCCCGCCGCGCCCCTCGGCACCGTCCTGCTGGCCTACCTCCCGGCCGCGATCACCCCCGGCCCCAACTTCGTTCTGATCGCGCACACGGCCGCCACCGGGACACGCCGGGCCGCGGTGGCGATCGCGCTCGGGGTGGTCGCCGCGGGCGGGCTGCTGGCCGCGGTCGCGGTCTTCGGACTCGGCGGCGTGCTCGCCCGCACGCCGTGGCTGGCGACGGCGCTGCGCGTGACGTGCGGCGGCTATCTGGCGTGGCTGGGTGTGCGGCTGTGGTGGCACGCCCGCGCGCCCGGTGACCCCGGTGCGCCCGGCGGTTCCGGTGCGCCCCGCGATCCCAGCACGCCCCACAATCTCGACGCGCCCGAAGCTCTCGGTGCACCCCACGACCCCGGCAGCGCCAGCGTGCCCGGCGATCCCGGCGAGCGCGGCGCGCCCCACGACCCCGGCGCTTCCGGCGATCCCGGCGATCCCGGCACGCCCCACGACCCCGGCGATCCCGGTGTCTCCGGCGCGCCCCACGACCCCGGCGATCCCGGCGCTTCCGGCGCTTCCGGCGCTTCCGGCAGCACCAGCGTGCCCGGCGATCCCGGCGCTTCCGGCGCTTCCGGCAGCACCAGCGTGCCCGGCGATCCCCGCGCGCTCGGCGATCCCAGCGCGCCCCACGTGCCCGGCGCGCCCGGCAGCCCCACCGCGCCTGGCGGCCCCGGCGAGCCGGTGGCGCCACCGCACCAGAACGAGGTAGCGCCCACCCCGCCGAACCACGAAGACGCACCAGCCCGCCGCGGCAGCGCCTTCCGCCGCGGCGTCGTCAGCAACCTCACCAACCCCAAGGCCGCCGCGTTCTTCGGCAGCGTCCTCACCGCCACCCTGCCGCCCACCGAACCCGCCGCCGTGCGGGCCGCCGCCGTTGCGCTGATCGTCGCCGCCTCGGCCGGGTGGCACCTGAGTGTGGCCCTGCTGTTCTCCTCCCCCGCCACCCAGCGGTGGTACGCCCGCGCCGAACCGGCCCTCAACCGCGTCGTGGGCAGCGTTCTCGTCGTCCTGGGCCTCACCCTCGCCCTAACGCCGTGAAGGCCTCCCCGCGCGAGCGAGGAGGCCTTCACGAAACGAAACGAAACGACGGAACCGAACCGAACTACCGGACGCCGCCCGAAGCGCGCTGCTTCTGTGCGTGCGCGGAGCGGGTGCAGACCTCGCCGACGTCGACCGTCTGGCCGCGGTCGGCGAAGACGTCCGCCACGCCGACGAGCTTGCCGTTCGGGGCCGAGCAGGTCAGCTGGTAGGCCTCCTTCGTCCCGTAGGTCGGCGGGATCGGCGACGAGAACGACACGTCGCCGGTCCAGTCGTCGACCGCGGCCGGGTTCGTCTGGTCGTAGTTGACCACCACGGCCTTGTAGTCGCCCGCCGGCGGGTCGAACAGCACGGCGTGCTCGGACGTCGTGCCGCCGTTCGCCGACGAGCTGACCAGGTTGCCCGCCGAGTCGTAGATGTACAGGTCCCAGTCGGTCGTGGTGTTCGCCCAGTTGATGTTGACGCTGAACTTCCCGTTGTCGACCTTCGGCAGGCCGTCGACGTGGAAGGTGAACGAGTCACCCGCCGGGTCCACCGGGTAGTTCTGGTTGATCGGCGGCACCCCGGCCGGGTTGGTGACCGCGAAGCCCTGCTGCGCCGGGCCCTGCGGGTCGCGCCCGTACCGGCCGGCCACGTACGGCCGCGTCGACGGGTTGACCGACCACGCGAAGCGCCCGCCGGTGGCGGTGAACTTCGAGTTCAGGTCGTCGGTGATGTAGATCGGCGGCTTGGTGGAGCCGTCGGGCTGGATCACCGGCGACGTCGGCGTCTGGAACGTCTTGTGCAGCTTGAGCTGGTAGTTCTTCGGCGCCGAGCCGATCAGCGTCGAGTGCTGCTGCGGGTCGGCCGCGTTGCCCAGCATGTCCAGGAACGCCTGCCGGTTGCCGCCCTTGCCGGCGCCGGTCGCGGGGGCCAGGCCCTCGTACTCGGCCACGACGTTGTCGGCGTAGGGGCCGTGGAAGCCGTTGCCGCCGACCTCGATGGTGAAGCCCCAGCCGCCGGTGGCCCAGTACGACCAGTCCTCGGTGGTGCCGGTCGTGTCGTAGAGCGCCCAGCTCGGCTCGCTCGTGTAGCCGTTGCGCGAGGCCAGCTTGTCGCCGAGGGCCTTGTACTGCGGCTCCTCCAGCGGCGGCCGGACGTCCGCCACGCCCGGCGGGCGCAGCACCAGCGCGGCGACGGTGTGCATCGTCAGCAGGTTCGTCACCTGGCGCGAGGACACGATGGAGCGCACGTTCCGCACCTCGGGCTCGCTGAACGGCGCGGACCCGCGGTAGGTGTCGCCGCTCCAGGCCACCTCGGCGCCGTTGCCGCCCCAGAAGCCGCCGTAGTTGCGGTTGGGGTCGGTGCCGCGCAGGCGGCCGCCCGGGTTCGCCTTGCAGACGCCGGTCGCGTACTGCGGCGGCGAGTCGTTGACGTTGCAGTTCTTGCGCTTCATCTCGTAGTCGAACCGGGTGAAGTCACCCTTGGGCTCGGCCTCGCGGGAGATCTCGAAGCCGTCCGGGTTGATGATCGGCACGACGATGTTGCGCGTCTTGCCCACCATGGACCGGATGGCGGCGTCGTGCGCGTAGCCGTTGACCAGCTCGTACGCCCACTCCATGACGTGCTCGCCGGCCGGCCACTCCCGGGCGTGGTGCACGCCCATGGTGAAGTTCACCGGCTTGCCGTCGGTCAGGTTCTTGACGTCCGTGGCGATTTCGACGCCGACGACGTCCCGGCCTTCCCAGGTCGACTCCGGCATGGTGAACGCCGAAACCAGGTTCGGGTTCTTGCGGGCGAGCTCCTTCATTTCGAAGTTGTACTCGTAGAGGTGCCGGTAGCTCGTGCGCCCGGACGGCAGCGCCGAAGCGTCCGTCTTCGCGGCGTACTGGCGGTCGGTCTTCGCGTCCTGGACGGACTTGGCCGACAGGTCCGCCTCGATGACCTGCGACTTGAAGCCGCTGTCCTTCAGCGTCTTGCGGTCGGCGTCGCCGGCGAGGACGACCTCGACTCCGGTCGCGTCACCCTTCTCCGTGACGTCGAGGCCGAGCCCGGTCAGCTTGTTCTTGTCGGCGCGCGTCGGCGTCTCGACGCGGACGAGCTCCGCGCGCTGGGCGGCCGCGGCCGCACCGGTCGGCGTGCCCTGCGGCGTCAGCGCCAGGAAGTCGACACCCAGCTGGGCCTGACCGGCCGAGCCGCCGTAACGGCAGCCCTGGACGACGAGTTCCTGGCCCTTCTTCACGAAGCTCTCGGCGAGTTCGTGGGTGCGCAACGCCGCCGAAGCGGCGACCACCGCGCCGGTGGCCTTGTCGAAGACGGCGACGTCCCAGTCACCCTCCGCGCCCTGCGCCGGCTTGAGCCGCGCCTGGACGAGACCGTCCACGGTGGACGTCAGCTCGCGGCGATCGGTGCCCGAGGTGCCCTTGGGCAGCACTTTCGCGAAGCACGAGCGGGCGACGGACTTGTCGGCGCGCAGGATGTTCTGCGCCGCGCCCGCGGTGCCGGACGGCAACACGACGAACGTTCCGGCCAGCGCGACGGCCGAAGCCAGCATCACCAGCCGTCTTGGTGAATTCCCCACAGGAAGAGACCTCCTTGACCGAGGCCGGCACGCACGGACGTACCGGTAGCGGAGGACCATAATGGAGGAAATCCGGCCGCGGACACCGCCGTAAGTCGTACAGCGTTCAACGCGGCGGCGCCTTTCACCGGGAGTTCAACCCCTGGTCGGCTACTGTGCGTCCATGGTCACCGTCCCTGCGCGACGATTGTCGGTCGCGGTCTCGCTGACGGGCATCGCGGCCATGGTGCTCGGCGCCGGCCTGGTACTGCTGCTGCAGGTCATCCCGCCCACCGACCGGATCAGCGTCACCCGCCGCACGATCAGCGAATACGGGTTGTCCGATCACAAGTGGGTCTTCGACCTCGCGGTGGTCCTGGTCGCCCTCGGCTCGGCGGCCGGCCTGGCCGTCCTGCGCGGCCAGCGGCGGCTCCCGGTGCCCGCGGCCATCCTGGGGACACTGTGGACGGTCGGACTGCTGGTCATCGTGGCGTTCCCCAAGCCGGACTGGGCGACGGTCTCCCGCGCGGACTTCGGCGGCACGCTGCACCGGATCGCCAGCGTGGTGGCGTTCGTGGCCCTGCCGCTGGCGGTCCTGGTCGCGGCGCGCACGGCGTTCCCGGCGGCGCCGTTCCGCCGCCTGCTGGCGCGCGTACTGGCGATCGTGTCGCTGGGCTGGTTCGCGGTGATCCTGGGCGCGGTGGTGGTCGCCGCGGCGGAAGACGGCCGCTGGTGGACGCTCATCCCGCTGGGCCTGGTGGAACGCGGGATGGCGCTGACGGAACTGCTCGCGCTGGGGGTGCTCCTGGCGCCGGTCGGGCAGAGGTCCGGGCAACCGCGATGACCCCGCGCGCGGGCGGCAATAACCTACACTGTAGGCACGCCGACCGAAGGGGGAAGCCGTGCTCGAAGGAGCCCTGGCCCGCGCGAAACCCGTCGTCCGCTGGGGCCTCGGCCACGCGCTCCCCCGGACCGTGCTGCGCCGCGAGGCCCGGCGCGGGGACCTCCAGGGGCGGATGGTGGTCGCCGCGGCCGACGGCCGCGACCTGACCGGCCTGTTCGAGGAGATCCGCGACACCGGCCCGCTCGCCCGCACCCGCTTCGGCTGGATGACCACCACGCACGCCGCGGTCCGGGAGGTGCTCGCCAGCGAGGACTTCCGCGTCGGCATCATCGGCTCGGACGGCTCGGCGCTCGGCCGCCTGGTCGAGTGGTCGGCCGGGGAGCACCTGCACCCGGTGCGGCCGCCGTCGCTGCTCGCCGTCAACCCGCCCGAGCACACCCGCTACCGCAAGCTGGTCACCGGCGTGTTCACCGCGCGCGCGGTCGAGCAGCTGCGCGGCCGGGTGCAGGAGATCGCGGACGGCCTGCTCGACGGGCTCGACCCCGGCACCCCGCTCGACCTCGTCGAGTCCTACTGCGGCCTGCTGCCGGTGACGGTCATCAGCGAGATCCTCGGCGTGCCGCCGGCCGACCTCGGCAAGGTGCTGTCCTTGGGCGCGGCGGCGGCGCCCAGCCTCGACCTCGGGCTCGGCTGGCGGACGTTCCGCCACGTCGAAACGGCGCTGGCCGAGTTCGACACCTGGCTCGGCGAGCACCTCGCCCACCTGCGCCGGAATCCCGGGAAAGACCTGTTCAGCAAGCTCGTCGCGGCCCGTGACGACGGTGTCGGCCTCACCGAGACGGAGCTGAAGTCCACCGCGGGCCTGGTGCTGGCGGCCGGCTTCGAGACGACCGTCAACCTGCTCGGCAGCGGCATCGCGCTGCTCGCGGGCGACCCCGGGCAGCTCGCCGTGCTGCGCGAACGGCCGGAGCTGTGGGGCAACGCCGTCGAGGAGGTGCTGCGGTACGACCCGCCGGTCCTGCTGACCGGCCGGCTGGCCACCCGCGCGACCGAGGTCGCCGGGGTGCCGCTGCCCCGCGGGGCGCTGGTCACGACCGTGCTGGCGGGCGCCAACCGCGACCCCGGCGTGTTCACCGATCCGGCCGTCTTCGACGTCACCCGGGCCGGCGCGCGCGACCACGTGTCGTTCGGCGCCGGCCGCCACCACTGCCTGGGTGCGTCGCTGGCGCGCATGGAGGGCGAGATCGGCCTGCGCACGATCTTCGACCGGTTCCCCGGCCTGCGCGTGCTGCCCGGCGGCCGCCGGCGGACGACGCGCATCCTGCGGGGCTACGAGAACCTGCCCGCGGTGCTCGCGCCGTGACCGGCCGGCGTGGCCGGCCACCGAAGGGTGTCTTGACGCGCGAACGGATCCTGCTCGCCGGGCTCGCCCTGGTCGACGAAGCGGGCTTGGCCGAGGTGAGCATGCGCAAGCTGGCGCACCGGCTCGGCGTCGACCCGATGAGCCTGTACAACCACGTCGACGGCAAGGACGCGCTGCTGGACGGGATCGCCGAGCTGCTGCTCGCCACCATCCCCGCGCCGCCACCGGACGCGGACTTGCGGGGGACGATGTCGGCGCTGGCGCACGGCTTCCGGGCCGCGATGCTCGACCACCCGCGGGCGGCGCCGCTCGTGCTGACCCGCCGGCTCGCGTCGATGACGGCGCTGGCCCCGGTGGAGGCGGTGCTCGGCCCGCTGCTCGCGGCGGGCTACCCGCCGGACCGCGCGGTGCACGGGCTGCGGGCCGTGCTGGCGTTCCTCACCGGCACGCTGATGCGCGAGGTCGAGGCCGCGCCGACGTTCGGCGGCAGCGTCCAGCGGCTCGCGGACCTTTCGGCGTCCGGGCTGCCCGCGGTGTCCGTGGCCGCGCCCTACCTGGCGGTGTGCGACCACGAAGCGGAGTTCGAATTCGGCCTGCGGATCATGCTCGACGCCCTGGGCGAGCCCTAGCGGATCCGTTCGTGCAGAGCGGCCATCCGGCTGTCGAGGTCCGCCGCCGTCCGGGCCGCCGCCGCGAGCTCGCCCGCGAAGTCGGGCGGGACGCTGTCGCGGTACTTGTAGGAGAGCTTGTGCTCCACCGCCGCCCAGAAGTCCATGGCGATGGTGCGCAGCTGCACCTCGACCTTGACCTTTTCCACCCGGTCGGACAGGAAGACCGGGATGCGGACGATGAGGTGCAGGCTGCGGTAGCCGTTCGCCTTCGGGCTGGTGATGTAGTCCTTGGTGCGCAGCAGTTCGACGTCGTCCTGCGCGGTGAGCATGCGCGCGACCTCGTAGACGTCGGAAACGAACGGGCAGACAACGCGAATGCCGGCGATGTCATCGAGCGCGGCGGCGGCGGAGACCCAGTCGCCGCCCAGGCCGCGGCGGCGCACTTTTTCTTTGATGGCTTCGGGCCGCTTCACCCGGCTCGTGATGTGCTCGATCGGGTCGTGCTGGTGGACGAAGTCGAACTCCTCGCTGAGGATCCGCAGCTTCGTCATCAGCTCTTCGATGACGAACTTGTACATCAGCAGAAATCGCGGGAGCTGCCCGGCGACGGCGAGCTCGTCGGCCGCCTCGCGCAGGTCCTCGGCCGCCGGGTCGGTGGTCACTGAAGCCTCGTGCTGTCGTCGGACGTTTTCCGAGCGCCAGAGTACTGCGCTCCGTCCGGTCAACGACTGGCGACGGGCCGGAGTTCCCGCCGGTCACCGGTTCGGGTGTTTCGCGGGTCCGGGCCCGGACCGGGGCGTGCGGCCGCCGGTCCGGGTCCGGTGCTGCTCAACGTCCCGCGGGCGCCTTCCCGGCCGCGGTCACCGCGGCGGCGACGCACTTGACCGCGGCCGCGCCGGCGGCATCGGCCTTTTCGTCGGCCTTGTTGCCGGCCTTGCCGTTCTTGGCCTTCTGCTTGTCCTGAGCCTTCTGGTCCTGGGCCTTCTGGTCCTGGGCCTTCTGGTCCTGGGCCTTCTGGTCCTGGGCCTTCTGGTCCTGGGCCTTCTGGTCCTGGGCCTTCTGGCTCTCTTCGGCGGCCATCCCCTGCTGCTGCGCGGCGGCAGCGGGATCGGCGGCCTGGCCAACGCAGGTCAGGATGCCCGCACAGTCCTGCGCGGAGAGCACGATCCGGCCGGCATTCTGCTGCTCACCGGCCATGCCGTTCTGCTTCGCGGCATCCTTCTGACCGGCGGCTTCCTTCTTGGCGGCCTTGCCGTCGGCGCCGTTTTCCGCCGCCATGCCGTTCTGGTCGGCCGCACTGTCGTCCGCGGCCATGCCGTTCTCACCGGCCGCGCCCTGCTGAGCGGCCATGCCATTCTGATCGGCCATGCCATTCTGGGCAGCCATGCCGTTCTGATCCGCCATGCCGTTCTCGCCGGCCATGCCGTTCTGATCGGCCATGCCGTTCTGGGCGGCCGCGCCGTTTTCCTCGGCCTTGCCGTTCTGGTTCGCCATGGCGTTGGCGTCGGCCGCGCCGGCGGCCTGGGCCAGGCACTTCTGGACCACCTCACAGGCCTGGACGGCAGCAGCATCCTGCTCGGCGGCCTTCTGACCGGCCATGCCGTTTTCATCGGCCTTCTTGCCCGCGCCCTTCTTGCCGGCCGCCGCGCCCTTTTGTGCCGCCATGCCGTTCTGGTCGGCCATGCCGTTCCCGGCCGCCATGCCGTTCTCGTCGGCCGCACCGTTCTCGTCGGCCGCGGCCTTCTTCCCGGCCATGCCGTTCCCGGCCGCCATCCCGTTCTCGTCGGCGGCGCCGTTCTCCGCCGCCATCCCGTTCTCGTCAGCGGCACCGTTGCCCGCCGCCATGCCCTTGTGCTGGGCCTTGCCGCTTCCGGCGGCGGCCTTGTCCTGGCCAGCCGCCTTTTTCCCGGCCGCCTTGTCCGCGGCTTCCGCCATCGCATCCTCGCCGGCCGCCGCGATCGCCGCGCACTGGGCCGCCACTTCGTTCGCCGCCACCTGGTTCGCGCAGCCCGCCGCCTTACGCTGCTGGCCGAGCCGGTCGGCCGCCGCCTGGCTGTCGGCGATTCGGGCCTTCGACTGGGCGTCCGGGGCCGTGCGCTGGCTCGCGATGTACGTCAGGTTGTTCTGCAACGCCGTGTCCAGGCCGCTGCACTGCTCCGTCGCCGCGTTGCTCGCCGGGCTGGTCAACGCGATCGCCGCCGCCGTTGCGCCGGCTACGCCCACCAGTGCCGCTAGTCCGATCGTCGCGGGTTTGCGGTGTCGTCCTGTCGTGCGCACGTGGGGCATCAGCCCCTCCTCTCGGGTCGCCACCTCACCAGGGCACACGGACAAAACGGCGAAGCGGTTCACCGGGAGTTCGACTGTCCACTATGGACAAGATATTCGCAGCGGGAGTGTGTTACCGTGTCCGCACCATGAAACCTGGGGAGGGTTCATGATCGGCAAGTTCAAGAACGCCCGCAGCGAAGAGCGATATCTGGCCGCCTACGACGAAATCGCCGTACGCTGGCCCGTTCCGGTGCGGGATCTGGACATCGGCACGCGGTATGGGCCCACCCGTGTCCGGGCGAGCGGCGCGGCCGGGCCGCCGATCGTGCTGCTGCCGGGCCTCATGGGGACGTCGCTGTCCTGGTACCCGCACGTCGCCGAGCTGGCCGAGCGGCACCGCGTCTTCGCCGTCGACACACTCGGCGAACCGGGGCGCTCGCGCCAGACGCGGCCGATGCCCACCGCCGCGGAGTGCGCGGACTGGCTGGCCGACGTCCTCGACGGTCTCGGGCCCGGGAAGTTCCTGCTGGCCGGGGTTTCGCGGGGCGGGTGGCTCGCGCTCACCCTGGCCGCCCGCACCCCCGGCCGGATCGCCGGCGTGGTCGCCATCGAGCCGCCCGGCTTCGCGCCGATCGGCCGGCGCTTCTTCTTCTGGAGCGCGCGTGAAGTCGCGACCTGGTTCGACCCCCGCCCCCGCGCGGCGGTGCGG
Source organism: Amycolatopsis sp. NPDC051716 (assembly GCF_040681595.1). Lineage (NCBI taxonomy): Bacteria > Bacillati > Actinomycetota > Actinomycetes > Pseudonocardiales > Pseudonocardiaceae > Amycolatopsis > Amycolatopsis sp. NPDC051716. Next base: position 68,162 of record NZ_JBFAZA010000016.1, read on the forward strand.
CGTACCCTCCGGCCGCTGCTGTTCGGCGGCCTGAAGTACCGCGCGCACCACCCACCGGAGTACCTGTTCACCGACGACCAGCTGCGCGCGGTCACCGTCCCCGTCCGGCTGGTGCTGGGCGAGCGCAGCGTGATCCACTCAGCGCGCGAGGTCGAACAGCGGGTGAAAGCGCTCAACCCGCTGTTCGACGTCGAAATCGTGCCGCGCGCGACGCACGCCCTGCCGCTGCAGCGGCCGGAGCTGGTCACCGCGCGCATCCTGACCGGCTGGTGTCGCGCGTCCGAAGTTCAATGACAGCGGCCCGGGGAAGAGCGCCCCAACGTCAACTTGGGGCGCGCGGCACTAGCCGAGTTCCGCCAGCTGCGGCACCGCCGGGGCCATGCCCTCGATCCACGCGGCGGGCGAACCCGACGTCGGGGTGACGATCGCCCTCTGCACGCCGAGTTTCGCGTAGCCCTCCATCGCGCGGACGAACTCGTCGCGGGTTTCCGGCGTCGGGCGCGGGTTGTTGGCCAGGATCGTCTTGCGGATCGCGTCGTAGTCGCGCCCGACGTCGTCGCAGTGGCGGCGCAGCACGTCGAGCTTGTGCGCGACGTCTTCGGGCGAGGAGCCGAACAGGTTGCACGCGTCGCCGTACTGGGCGACCAGCCGCAGCGTCTTGCGTTCCCCGCCGCCGCCGACGAGGATCTTCGGGCGGTGGATCGGCTGCGGCGAGCACAGCGTTTCGGCCAGCTGGTAGTGCTTGCCCTCGAACGGGCCGTTGTCCGCCGGGTCCCACATCTGCGCGCAGATGCGCAGCGTCTCCTCCAGCCGCTCGAACCGTTCGGCGATCGGCGGGAACGGCACGCCCATCCCCCGGTGCTCGCGCTCGAACCAGGCGGCCCCGATGCCGAGGGTGGCCCGGCCGCCCGAGAGGACGTCGAGCGTGGTGACGATCTTCGCCAGCAGCCCGGGGTGCCGGTAGGTCACCCCGGTGACCAGCAGGCCGAGGTCGATCCGGGACGTGTGCGCGGCGAGGTAGCCGAGCGTGGTGTAGCCCTCCAGCATGTTCGACTCGGCGGGCAGGCCGGTCGGCTCGATCTGGAAGTAGTGGTCCATGAAGGACAGCCAGGTCGCCCCCGCTTCCTCCGCCGCGGTGCCCACGCGGGCGAGCTCGCCGGCGATGGCGGACGTCCCGCCGTCGATGTCGAAGATGGGCAGGTGGAAGCCGAGTTCCATGAAACGCGCTCCTGTGGTGGTCGGTGTAGGCCCCACGCTAGGACCTGGAGTGCGCTCCAGCGCAACCCTCAACCCACGGCCGCGGCGAGGAACTCCGCGACCGCGCGTTCGGAAACCGCACCCTCGGTCACCGGCACCCCCGCCGCGCGCAGGCGGGCCGCGAACTCGGCCGAGTTCCGGCCGCCGTTGCCGAGCAGGAACGGCGGCGCGCCCGGGCCGGCGTAGGTCAGCGGGCTCGCCGCGCGCAACGCCGCCGGCGAGCGGCCCAGCGCCATGAGCACCGACGCGCGGGTGAGCGGATCGAGGCCGGCGAAGTCGAAGGCGGCCGGGGCCGACAGGGCCGCCACCGCGCGGACCGTGCTGTCCTGGCCGCGGTACTGCCCGGTGTCCTGACCACGCGCGACGCCGAGCAGCGACGCCAGGGTGCCGCCCGTGCCGGTGCCCGCGACCGCGATCCGGGCCGGGTCGACGCCCAGCGCGGCCGCGTTGGCCTTGAGGAACCGGACCGCGCACCGGGCGTCGGCGAGCGGGGCCGGCCACGGCGCCGCGGGCGCCAGCCGGAAGTCGATCACGGCGACCGCGAACCCGCGGGCCGTCAGCTCGTCCCGCAGCGGCCCGAACCGCGAGCCGGCGAGCAGGGCCCCGGGGCCGGTGGGCTTGCGGTTGCCCAGGACCAGCCCGCCGCCGTGCAGAAAGAGCACCACCGGGACCGGCGGGCCGCCCGTACTCCGCCGGTAGACGTCCATCGCCAGCGGGACCCCGTCGGGGCGGCAGTACTCGACCGTGCCCGGGCCGGCGTCGAGCAGCGTCGAAGCGGCGGGCCCGGTGCTGCTGTCGCCGGCCGCGACGGCGCCCGCCACGCCGGTCGCGAGCACCGCCACGAGCACCGGGAACAGCGCCACCCAGGCCGTCGCCCGCCGCGCCGCGGACGGCCACGGGTGCGCCCGCCGCCGGGCCACGAACAGGAACCCGAGCACGGCGACGGCCTGCAGTCCCGCGGCCACGTAGTCGGTGAAGCCGGCGACCGTGTCGGCCGGCTGCCAGGGGTCGAACCGCGTCAGCAGCCCGAGCGGACGGCTGACCACCCACAGGACGAGCGCTCCGGCCGCCGCGAGCGCGCCGAAGTGGGCGGTCTTGCGCGTCGGCCACCCGAGCACCGCGACGGCGGCGACGATCCCGACGGCGGCCACCAAGCCGAACAGCATCGCGTACAGCTGCCAGACCCGCCACAGCGCGGGCAGGGCGGCCGCCGGGATCACTGCCCCGCCGAGGGCCGCGAACACGGCCGTGACCAGCAGCGGACCGCGCCGCAGCGCGGCCGGTGCGGTCGTCGGCGAGCGGTACCCCCCACGCTGCCCGCCGACGACCTTCATGCCGCCAGTGTCACCCTGGTCGCGCGAACGCGCACCTACTTGCGGGCCGCCGTGTAGTTCCGGAACAGCAGGTAGGTGTCGAGGATGTCGGACGACGCGCTCTGGACCGACCGGTAGATCCCCCACTTGGGGCGGACGTAGTCGCCTTGGTCGGGGATGTTCACGTTGCTCATGCTGCCCTGCGCGGCGATCGCCGCACCGGACCCGGTGCCGTTGCGGATGACGCAGGCCGCCTTGCCCTTCGAGCCCGGCGTGAACGTCCACTCGATGGTGATCCACTTGTCCCGCAGCGGCGACAGGTCGGTGGCCGCGATGCTCGGCGAACCCGAGTTGGCGTACGCGCGGGCGTTGAGCATTTCCTTGCCGCCGCTGCGGGTCAGGTCGAGCGTCACCCACGGGCCGCCGTTGGTCGAGGGCGTCTTCGTCTGGAAGATGTGGGTGAACTTGCTGGTGCCGTGCAGGGACGCGGGGATGTACATCTCGTAGGAGAGGGTCCACGTCTCGCCGTTGTGCATCTTCAGCGTGGTGCCGTTCTGCACCATGCCCTTCGACTCGGTGCGCTGGCGGTCGCCGCCGCCGGTGGTGTCGCGGTCGTCCTTCCAGATGTTGAAGCGGTAGTGGTCACCCTCGACGACGACGTACTTGCGGTCGGGGTGGTGGTTGCCGCGGTCGGCCTCGATGCCTTCGAAGGCCTTGAGGCCGTCGGTGGCGGGGTCCGGGTGCCACAGCGGGGCCGCGTGCGCGGGGAGGGCCGTGCCCAGGATGAGCGGGACGGCGAGAGCCGAGACGGCGAGCGAGCGCAGGGCCGTCCGGCGGGGGAATTCGGGCATCGTCGGTGTGTCCTTCCTGACCAAGAGTTCGGCAGGGGTGCACATCGGTCGGCGGACGGGCCCGGAACCGGGCTGGACATCCGATGTCTTGCGCTATGAAGCTAGAAGAGACAGCACTTTCTGTCAACGCCTCCCCAGTTGCCGCCCGGGTTCGACAGGAATTCATCAGATCGCTGTACGGTGGCGGGATGGAGCACTTTTGCGCCCGCGACGGCCGGGATCTCGCCTACCGGACCTTGGGTAGCGGCCGGGCACTGGTGCTGTTCCACGGATTCACCGGCTCGGGACGCGACTGGCTCGGCCCGGCGGCCGTGCTCGCCGAGCACGGCCGCCGGGTGATCCTTCCGGACCTGCGCGGCCACGGGGCGAGCGCCGCCTCGCACGACCCCACGGCGTACCCGCCGGACGTCCTGTCCGACGACGGGTTCGCGCTGCTCGACCACCTCGGCCTCGACGACTACGACCTGGGTGGCTATTCGTACGGCGGCCGGATCGTGCTGCGCCTGCTGGCCCGCGGTGCCCGCCCGGGCCGTGCCGTCGTGGCCGGCCAGGGCCTCGACGCCGTGCGGAAAGCGACGTCCCGGACCGGCACCTACCACGCCGCCCTGACCGCGTTGATCGACGGCGAGCCCGTCGAGCCCGGGTCACCGGCGTACTGGACGCAACAGGCCGGCGGCGATCCGGTGGCACTGCGGCACGTCCTCGGCACCCACGTGCCGACGACCGACCTGGACCGGATCACCACACCCACCCTGGTCCTCGTCGGTGACGAGGACGACGGCCACGCCTCGGCCGGCGCCCTCGCCGCGGCGCTGCCGAACGGCCGGTTCGCCCGGGTGCCCGGGAACCACTTCACGGCGATGACCGGCCCGGAACTGACGACGGCGATGGTGGAGTTCCTGGCTCAGGCGTAGCAATCGGCCAGTGCGCCGAACGCCGCCTTCGGTTCCCAGGGCACGTCCGGGTACGTCTCGCCGGTCCCGTTCTCCAGCACCTTCACCACGCCCCAGCTCGCCATGTCCAGGTCGGTCCGGGGATCGGCCCGGTGCACCAGCCCGTAGCACACGAACGTGCAGGCGAACGCCGCGTCGACGCCCTCCGCCGCGAAGATCTCCACCAGTTCGCGCAGGTACCGAGCCTGCTCCTGTTCGTCCCGGACGTAGTCGCCCGTCAACCGGACCGGGACGTCGCCTTCGTACTCGAGGATTTCGCCGCAGCGGGCCCCCAGGTCGGCCGCGCCCCGGTACGGCGTCACGCCGAACTCCGTGATCGCCACCGGCTTGCCCGCCGCGACCAGGCTCCGGACGCCCTCGCGGTAGAGGTGCTCGACCTCCTTCGAGCGGTGCGCGTCCACCGAGACGATGTCGAACGGCGCCCAATCGACGCGCTCCAAGGGAATCGCCGCGTACGTGACGCGGCCGCCGAACCGGGCCCGGACCGCTTCGGTCGCGCGGGCCAGGAACGCATTCACCCGCTCCGGCAGCCCGACGAGCAGTTCCCGCGAGGCCAGCACGTTTTCCAGCCGCTCGGTGATGCTGTCACCCGGCAGGAAGCCGTGGCAGAACAGGCTCAGCTCGGCACCGGTGACGAACACGATCTCGGCGCCCGCCTCGCGGAGGCGTTCGGCCCGGGCCGCACCGTCGGCGAGGAGGGCCAGGACCTCGTCCGGGGTGCGGTCCCACGGGAACGGCGAAAACCACACCTCCAGCCCCAACGCGGCCGCCTCGCGGGCGGCGAACTCGATCCGGTCCAGGTCGGTGCCGATCAGCCGCACCGCGGTGCAGTGCAGGTCGTCGCGGATGATCGCCAGCTCCCGCCGCACGAGGTCCGGCTCGAACGGCCGGTTGAACCGCCCGGCCCGCTCGAGGCCGGTGTCGTAGCCGATGCCCTTGGCCCGCATGCTCACTCCCCTCGTTAGGGTACGGACCGTACCGTACCCTAATAGGCTAAGCTGACGCTCGTGGCCGCACCGAAGCCCCGGCGCCGGGGTACCGAACTGGAAGAGGCGATCCTGCGCGCGGCGGCGGCCGAACTCGCCGAATCCGGCTACCCCGGCCTGACCATGGAAGGTGTCGCCCAGCGCGCCGGCACCAACAAGAACGCGATCTACCGCCGCTGGCCGAACCGCGCCGCGCTCGGCGTCGCCGCCTACCGTCACTTGGCCGAGGAAACGCTCAAGCCACCCGACACCGGCGACCTCCGCGAAGACGCGCTGACCCTGTTGCGGGCGATCAACTGCGGCCAGACCTCGCCGGCCGCACGCGCCCTCCGCGGCCTCCTCACCGGCGTCGGCGACGAACCGGAACTGCGCGAACAGCTGCACGAACAGGCCGCCGAAGGGGGCGCCGCCGCCTGGGTCACGCTCGTGGGCCGGGCGGTGGCCCGGGGCGAGGCCCGGCCGGGCGCGCTGCACCCGCGCGCCGCCACCGTGGCCCTCGTCCTGCTGCGCAACGAATACCTCACCCGCGGACTGACCACAGTGGACGATGACGTGCTGGTCGAGATCGTCGACGAGGTCTACCTGCCGCTGGTGCGCGCATGACGCACCGGCTGGCGCGCCACGACAAGATCGCCGCCGCCCTGGCGGAAGCCGGCGACGACCTCCTCGCCGCGGCCCGCCCGCTGGGCACCGGCATCGGAGGGTCGTCCTGGCTGCTGCGGGCCGGCGGCGAACCCGTGTTCGTCAAGCGGGTCCCGCTCACCGACGTCGAACTGGCGAATCCCCGCTCGACGGCCGACCTCTACGGGCTGCCGCCGTGGTCGCACTACGGGGTCGGGTCGGCGGGCGGCGGGGCGTGGCGCGAACTGGAAGCGCACCTCATGACGACCGCGTGGGTGCTCGGCGGGGAATGTGCGAACTTCCCGCTCCTGCACCATTGGCGCCTCGCGCCCGGCCTGCCCCGGCTGCACGCCGACATCGAGGCCGACGTCGCGTTCTGGCACGGCGACGCCGGGGTGCGGCGGCGGCTGGAAGCGCTGGCCGGAGCCACCACCGACCTCGTGCTGTTCCTCGAATACCTGCCGCACAGCCTGGCGGAATGGCCGGGCGACGACCTGCCGCTCGAGGAAGAGCTGCGGCACATCACCGAATTCCTGGCCGCGCGCGGCGTCCAGCACTTCGACGCGCACTTCGCCAACGTCGTCACCGACGGCGAACGGCTCTACCTCACGGACTTCGGCCTGACCGTGGCCCCGGAGTTCGACCTTTCGGACGCCGAAGCGGAGTTCCTCGCCGAGCACGACGGCCACGACCGGGCCTACGTGCTGACCCACCTGGTCAACCGGCACGTCCGCGCGCTGCGCGCGTGGCCGGATGCCCGCAGCCGCAATGACTTCGTCCGCGCGTGCGCCGCCGGGGAAGTACCGCACCAAGCTTCACTGCTCCAGCGGCACGCCCCGCTCGCCGCGATCGTCAACGACTTCTACTTCGCGCTCCACACCGAGAGCCGGAAGACGCCGTATCCGCGGACGGCGATCGCCGAACAGCTGGGGCAGCAGCCGTCCGGCTCTTGACCACCGGACCACGCCGACCTAGAGTCAGCGTACCCCGAGCATGTTAACGTTAACATGCGCTGGTCCCCGACGTGCCCCGAAGGAACCGACAACGATGAAGTTGTTCTCCCCGCGCCGTTTCGGCGTCGTGCTGGCCGTCGCGGCCGCACTAGTCCCCCTCGGCAGCGCCGGCGCCGGCGCGACGCCGTCCCCCGAGTCCGGCACCGGCGTCCGCGCCGCCGCGGGCACGCTTTCCGTGCCCGACCTCGACGACGTCCGCGGCAATGTCACGCTGCCGGCGAGCGGCCCGGACGGCACGAGGGTCACCTGGACATCGTCCGCGCCGTCGGTGATCACGCCGACCGGTGAGGTCACCCGGCCGGCGACCGGTGCGGCCCCCGCGAAGGTCGTCCTGACCGCGAAAGTCAGCCAGGGCCGCGAGAGCACCACGCGGCGGTTCACCGCCACCGTGGTCCCCAAACCGGCCCCGCAACCCCTGGCGGGCTACAGCTTCTTCTACTTCACCGGCGAAGGCACTTCCAACGGCGAGCAGATCTACTCCGCGCTCAGCAAGGGCAACGACCCGCTGAACTGGAGCGAGCTCAACAACGGCCAGCCGGTGCTCAAGTCGAGCCTCGGCGAACTGGGCGTGCGCGACCCGTTCATCCTGCGCTCCCCCGACGGCGACAAGTTCTACCTGCTCGCCACCGACCTGCGGATCTACGCCGGCCGCGGCTGGGACGCCGCCCAGCGCACCGGCAGCCGGTCGATCATGGTCTGGGAGTCGACCGACCTGGCACACTGGTCGCGCCAGCGCAGCGTCCAGGTGTCCCCGCCGACCGCGGGCAACACGTGGGCCCCGGAAGCCTTCTGGGACGCCAAGCGCGGGACGTACGTCGTCTATTGGGCGTCGAAGCTCTACGCGGAGAACGACCCGAACCACACCGGGGACACCTACAACCGGATGATGTACGCGACCACGCGCGACTTCCGCACCTTCAGCGCACCGCAGGTGTGGATCGACCCGGGCTACTCGGTGATCGACTCGACGGTCGTCAAGAACCAGGACACCTACTACCGGTTCACCAAGGACGAGCGCAACAACACCTCCTCGACGCCGTGCAGCAAGTTCATCACCGAGGAGAAGGCCACCGACCTGCTCGACCCGCACTACGGCTTCGTCGCCGACTGCATCGGCAAGGCCACCGCGACCAGCCCCGGCCTGTCCGCGGGCGAAGGGCCGACCGGGTTCAAGTCCAACACCGAGAACAAGTGGTACCTGTTCATCGACGAGTTCGGCGGCCGCGGCTACGTCCCGTTCGAGACCACCGACCTGAACTCGGGCAAGTGGACGATGTCGGCCGGCGCGCACCTGCCCGCCTCGCCGCGGCACGGCACCGTCCTGCCCGTCACCCAGGCCGAGATGAACCGGCTGAGCGCTCCCCCGGCACCGGTGAAGGCCGACGCGAAGGGCCTGGTCGCGCACTGGCCGCTCGACGCGAAGTCGGGCACGGTCGCGACCGACACCACCGGGCACGGGTACGACGGCGCCCTCGCCGGTGACGTCTCCTGGGCCGGCGGCGCGCTGGCCTTCGGCGGCAAGAACGGGCACGTGCAGCTACCGGACAACCTGCTCACCGGCGCCGCCGCGGCCACCGTGTCGGCCGACGTCCTGGTCGACCCCAACCAGCAGACGCCCTACTTCCTGTGGGGCCTGGGCAACACGGCGAAGGACGGGACCGGCAACGGCTACCTCTTCACCACCGGCGGGACGGTGAGCGGCGGCTTCCGCGGCGCCATCGCGACCGGCAACTGGACCACCGAGCAGGGGGCGGACTCCGGCGGCGGGCTGCCGCGCGGGGTGTGGAAGAACGTGACGCTCACGGTCGGCAACGGCGTCGAGGTGCTCTACCTGGACGGCGTCGAAGTGGGCCGCAACGCGAACGCCACCATCAAGCCGGCGGACCTCGGCGGCGGCGTCACGGCGGCGAACTACCTCGGCCGCTCGGTGTACGCCGGTGACAAGACCTTCACCGGCAAGATGAAGGACGTGCGGCTCTACAACCGGGCGCTGTCCGGGCTCGACGTCGCCACGCTCCCGTCGAACAGCACCGCGATCCGCTCGGTGCAGCTCGACGCGCTCAAGACGCCGGCCGTCATCGACGCCGGCGCCGGGACGGTCGTGCTGCCGGTCAAGCCGGGCACCGATCTGCACCGGCTCGCGCCGAAGTTCGGCCTGGCGCCGGGTGCGACCATCAAGCCGGACAACGGGAAACCGGTGAACCTCAGCTCGCCGAAGCAGTTCACGGTGACCGGCGCCGGCGGTGAGCGTCGCGTGTGGACGGTCGAGGCGCACGAGGTGCGCAGCCCCGTCCTGCCGGGCTTCAACGCCGACCCGAACATCGTCGCGTTCGGCGACACCTACTACCTCTACCCGACCACCGACGGGTTCGACGGCTGGAGCGGGACGAAGTTCTCGGCGTGGTCGTCGAAGAACCTCGTCGACTGGAAGGACGAGGGCGTCATCCTCGACCTGGGCAAGGACGTCAGCTGGGCCGACAAAAACACCTGGGCGCCGACGATCGCGAAACGCAACGGGAAGTACTACTTCTACTTCTGCGCGGAGGCCAAGATCGGCGTCGCGGTGAGCGACTCGCCGACCGGCCCGTTCGTCGACTCCGGCAAGCCGCTGATCGCCAAGAACCCCGACGGCGGCCAGGCCATCGACCCGGCCGTGTTCCTCGACCACACCGGCAAGCCGTACCTGTACTGGGGCAACGGCAACGCCTACGTCGTCCCGCTGAACGACGACATGGTGTCCTACGACCCGGCGAAGATCACCCGGCTGGACGGCCTGGCCGACTTCCGCGAGGGGCTGTTCATGGTGGAGCGGAAGGGCACGTACTACCTCAGCTGGTCCATCGACGACACCCGCAGCCCGGACTACCGCGTCGGCTACGCCACGGCACCGAGCCCCACCGGGCCGTTCACCAACCGCGGCGTGCTCCTGAGCAAGGACGCGCACCTGGGGGTCCTCGGCACCGGGCACAGCTCGATGCTGCAGGTCCCGGGCACCGACGACTGGTACCTCGCGTACCACCGCTTCGGCATCCCGGGCGGCGACGGCACCCACCGCGAGACGACGATCGACAAGCTGACGTTCCGCCGCGACGGCACGATCGTCCCGGTCGTCCCGACGCTGGAAAGCGTGCGGCCGCAGCGGATCCCGTGGCACTGCGGGGCCGTCCGGGCGAGCTGACTCCCGCGGGTGGGCCGCCCGGCGGGGTGGCCCACCCGATGCGGTGAGACGGAGATCACGAGCGTAGGTGTTTACCCCGGTCTGCCCGGGGTAAACATCCGCCGTTCGGGTTGCGCCAGCTGCTTTCCGCCTCAGGAGTCGTTTGATGACCAGCGTCTTGACCGACAACCTCGGGAACACGCGTCCGGTCCCCCGGCCGCGCCCTCGGCCGGTCACGTCCGACACGCTCGCGGAGCTCGCCCGCCTCGCCGCCCTGGCCGAGCTCGCCCGGCGCTCGTCGCCGTCGCTCATGCACCACGCGATCCTCGCCGGCACGTCCCCCGCCACGGTGGCGGCGGCCGCGCAGGTCGACGTCGCCGAAGCACACATCCGCTGGCACGAATGGGCCGACACGGCGGTCGGCCGCGACGAGTACCTCCGGGTGCACACCGCGTTCGCCGACGCCGTCGTCGCCCGCCACGACGCCCTGGAGGAGGACCTGTGCCCGTGACGACGGAGGAAACGACCCTGGCCGACCTGGCCGCGCTCGGCGACGCGGCCACCGAGCTGCTGGCCGAGCTCACCGAGCAGCTGGCGACCGTGGCTTCCCGGCGCTGAGACGAGGCCCGGCCGGCCTCAGCCGGCCAGTTCGGGCAGGGCCAGGGTGTGGTTCGTGTGCCGGACCTTGGCGTCGAGGTACCGCAGGTTGTCCGGGGTGGCGTGCACGCCGGTGGGCACCGTCGCGGCGACCGTGACGCCCCGCTCGCGCAGCTGCCGGACCTTGTCGGGGTTGTTGGTGAGCAGGTCGACCTCGCCGATGCCCAGCGCGGCGAGCATCTGGGCCGCCGCGGTGTAGTCGCGGGCGTCCTCGGGCAGGCCCAGCGCGGTGTTCGCCTGGTAGGTGTCGAGCCCGGCGTCCTGCAGGGCGTAGGCGTCCAGCTTGGCGTAGAGGCCGATGCCCCGGCCCTCCTGCCGCAGGTACAGCAGGACACCGCCGGCCGCGTCGATCCGTTCCACCGCCTCGCGCAGCTGCGGCCCGCAGTCGCAGCGGGCGGACCCGAACACGTCGCCGGTCAGGCACTCCGAGTGCAGGCGCACCAGCGGCCGGACCGGGTTGCCGAAGACCAGGGCGAGGTGCTCGGCGCCGTCCGCCAAGCCGTCGAAGGTGACGACGTCGGCCGAAGCGGAGAAGCCGTCGGCGAAGCGCAGCGGGACCCGCACGCGGGTGCGGACGGTGGCGGCGGGGATCATGGTGACTCCAGGTTGCTCGTTCAAATTTGAACTCTGAGCCGACCGTACCCCTTGAGTTCGAATTTGAACAACAGGTACCGTTGTGACATGGGTCGTCCACGGTGGCTGAACGCCGAGGAGAAGCGCGCCTGGAACGCGTTCCTCGGCACCTACGAGCTGCTCAACCGGCGGCTGGACCAGCAGCTCAAGCAGGATTCCGGAATCTCCCACCTCCAGTACGTGATCCTCGCGCGGCTCAGCGCCGCCCCGGACCGCGAACTGCGGATGGCCGAGCTCGCCTGCGCGGTCTCGAACTCCAAGAGCGGGCTCACCTACCAGATCGGGCAGCTGGAGCGGGCCGGCCTGGTGCGCCGCCGCGCGTGCGAGAGCGATCCGCGGGCGGTCTACGCCGTGCTCACCGACGACGGCATGACCTTGCTCGAGCAGGCCGCGCCCGGACACGTCGGGCTGGTCCGCGAACTGCTGATCGACGTCCTCACCCCGGACCAGCTGCACGCGCTGGCCGACGGCTTGAGCGAGGCGAACCGCCGCATGCTCGCGGCCGGAGACGCCACCGACGGCTGCCCCTGAGTGACTTGCGTCACTTCCTTTGCTGATCCGCGCCGATTCCGGAACGCGTCGCACGCCGCCTGAGAACAGCTCATGACACTGGCTGGATCGAAAGGCGGGCGATGACCCCGGAAGACACCGATGCCGACGACGACGCGAGCGTGATCGCGCGGTCGCGGCACGAGCCGAGCCTGTTCGCGGTCATCTTCGACCGCCACTCTCGGCACATCCACCGCTACGTGGCCCGGCGGCTCGGCCCGGCGACCGCCGACGACGTCCTGGCCGACACGTTCCTGATCGCCTTCGACAAGCGGGCGAAGTTCGACCCGGCCCGGTCCGACGCCCGGCCGTGGCTCTACGGCATCGCCACGAACCTCATTTCCCGGCACCGGCGGACGGAAGTGCGCGAGCTGAAGCTCCGGCTGGCCGTCGGACCGCCGGCCGCCGACGAAGGGCACGCCGACCGGGTCGCCGACCAGGTCACCGCGCGGGCCCTCGCCACGCGGCTCGACCGGGCCCTGGCCGCCCTGCGGCCCCGCGAGCGGGACGTCCTGCTGCTCGTCGCCGCGGAAGGCCTGGCCTACCAGGAAGTCGCCGAAGCGCTCGACATCCCCGTCGGCACCGTCAAATCCCGCCTCAGCCGGGCTCGCGGCCGCGTCCGCGCCGAGCTCGGCGCCTTCGACCTCGTGAAGGAGACCTCGGGTCATGGATGAACTGGACCTGATCCGCCGCCGCGCGGACACCGTCGGCTTCGCGCCGGCCGAGCACCTCGCTCCGGCCCGCGAGCGGCTGCTGGCCGCCGCGCGCGGCGAGCGGCGGCACCGGCCGCGCCGCTGGTTCTGGCTCGCCGGTGCCTCGATCGGCCTGGCCGCGGCGATCACCGCCGTCGTCGCACTGACCCCGGCCGACCAGGTCGGCGTCGGGGCGGGTGTGGCGCACGCCGACCCGGTCAAGGTGCTGACCGCGGCGGCGAACACCGCGCTGAAGGAGCCGGCCAAGCCACCCCGGCCCGACCAGTTCCTGTACGTGAAGACCGAATACACCATTCCCCCCAACCGCGAGGTCTGGCTCTCGGTCGACGGCACCCGCGACAGCCTGATCGGCAGCTTCAAGGAAGGGGGCTGCCGCAACGGCAAGGCGCCGATGTACGGCACGAACGACCCCCGCTTCGAAGGGACGCTCGAGGACTGCACACCCAGGCGGGCCTACCGGACCGACCTGCCGACGACGGCCGACGCGATGCTGGCCTACCTCTACGACAAGGAGGAGGATCGCGAAGGGCGGGCCGGCTACATCGGCAAGACCGTGTACGGCCTCGCCTACGAGCAGGTCCTCCAGCCGGCGTCCTACGCGGCGCTGTTCGAGGCGGCGGCCAGGGTGCCAGGCCTGACGGCCCTGGACCACGTCACCGACGGCGCCGGCCGCCCGGGCGTCGGGATCGAATTCCCGGTGTCCCCCGGTTCGGGCCCGAAAGCGAAGCCGATCGTGCTGGTCTTCGACGCCACCACGTACCAGTTCCTGGGCACGACCGACAGCGCGGTGACGGTGAAGACCTACGTCGACGAGGTGGGGCAGCGCCCCTGACCACCCGGCCCGCCGGGACTCGGACCGGGTCCCGGCGGGCCGTCCGTTACGACGACGTGCCGTAACGGATCGATTAGGCTCTCCCCCATGGCGCCGGCACGCGAGACGAACCCGGAAGCGCCGCGGCCGGGCGGGCGTCCCCGCGACGCCGCGCTCGACGAAGCGATCATCCTGGCCACCCGCGAGCGCCTCGTCCGCGACGGCTACTCCCTCATGACCATCGGCGACATCGCGTCGGACGCCGGGGTCAGCCGTCCGACGCTGTACCGGCGGTGGCGCACCAAGTTCGACCTCGTCGTCGACGCGCTCGACTACGGCTTCCGCAAGCAGCGCGACTCCTACACCGTCGACCTGACCGAAATGGCCCCGCGCGAGGCGTTCACCGAAGCCGTCCGGCGGCTCGATCCCGCGTACTTCAACCCGGACGCCATGGTGCTCATGGGCAACTTCGCCGGCGAAGCGATCCGGACACCGGAGCTGCTCGGGATCCTCCGGGAGCACGCCGTCGAACCGCGGGTCACGCTCGTCGAAAACGTGCTGACCCAGCTGCAGGAGAGCGGCGATGTCGCCGGCGGCATCGACAAGCACACCATCGCGACGCTGTGCTTCGGCAGCTACTTCGCCGCCTTCTACCGCGGCGAGAGCCGGGACGAAATCCCCGAAGCGGTCGTGTCGGTGCTGTGGCCGGCGATCGCGGCGAAGAAGCCGGCCCGCCGCCGACGCGGCTGACCGGCGCGGATGCAAGTACCGCCCGGTTCTCGCAACCATTCCGGGCTCCCACCCGTGCATTAGAGGTGTGAGGACCTCTTCGGATCGACGACGGCAGTTCCGGGCACGAGCGGTGGCGGTCGCGGTGCTGACCGGCGCCGGCCTCGCGTTCGCCCACGCCGCGACCGGGGTGACGGTCGCGGGCCCGATCCTGGCCGCGGCGGCCGGCGGGCACAGCCTGCCCGACACCGCGGCCCCGGCCAGGGAACCGGTGACGTCCGCCCGGCCGGCCCCGAACCCGACGCTGCCGTTCAACGCGAAGCTGACGTCCGACGACATCCCCGTCCCGGGCGGCGGGGTGCGCAACGGCGCCTGCAGCGGGGCGCTGGTCGCGCCGCAGTGGATCGTCACCGCCGGGCACTGCTTCCACGACCTGAAGGACGCCCGGATCGGCGGGCGGCCGCCGTACACCATGACCGTCACCGTCGGACGGCTGAAGGACACCGATCCCGGCGGGTACACGACCGAGGTCGTCGACGTCCGGCAGTCGCCGGTGAACGACCTGGCGGTGGCCAAGCTCGGCCGCCAGATCCACGACATCGTCCCGGTGGCGCTGGCCACGAGCCGGCCGCCGGTCGGGAAGCAGCTCGAGTTCGCCGGGTGGGGTTCGCTCTCGGCGACCGTGCTCGGCCCGTCCGACCACCTCAAACGCGGGCGGTTCACGGTGTCGGGCATCGGCCAGGCCACCCTGGAGGCCCAGCCGGTCGGCAAGCGCACGGTCGAAAACGGCCCGTGCCCGGAGGACTCGGGCGGGCCGTTCTTCGTGTCGGACGACGACCGCACCGGGACGCTGGTGGCCATCGTCAACACCGGTCCGCCATGCCCGCAGCCCGGCGCCGAGACCATCGCCCGGGTGGACGTCGTGGCGGACTGGATCCGCGAACAAACGGGCTGACCCCGGCGGTCAGCTCTCCCGCAGGGCGGCCAGTTCTTCGGCGATCAGCAGGTCCGGGTCGAACTTCATGCCGGCGAAGTGGCCCGCCAGCTCGAGGGACAGCACCCCGTGCAGGCGGATCCAGAAGGACAGCGCGCGGTGCAGGGCCGCGGCCGGCGCGGGGTGGCCGCCCGCCCACTCGCGGTGGATCTCGAGGTGCGTGTCGAACGGCGTCGGCGGCTCGCCGGCCGGCTCGTCGGCGCAGGCTTCGATCAGCACCGCCATGACCTCGGACGAGATCGCGGTGGTGTCGCCCGGCGCGTGGTAGCCGGGCACGGGCGTGCCGTAGATCAGGAAGTACCGCTGCGGATCGCGGCGCGCCCAGTCGCCGATGGTGCCCGCCAGCCCGGGCAGGCCGGCCCCGGCGTCGCGGGCGGCGCGGACGGTGTCGGCGAGGCTGCGGTAGGCGTCCCGGATCAGGGCGGTGATCAGCTCGTCCCGGCTCGCGAAGTACCGGTACAGCGCCGGCCCGCTCATGCCCAGCTGCTTCGCGATCGCGTTGAGCGACAGGGCGGGCACCCCGGCCGCGGCGATCTGCTCCCACGCGTGGCGCTTGATCTCCTCGCGCACCTGGGCTCGATAACGCTCTCGCGGGCTCTCGCTCATCACCGTTAGAGGTTATCACTTTTCCTATTGACACTCACGCCACGCTGGTTATAGCTTCTAACTATCCGAAGAAGCACTAACCACCCGGAGGACACCATGACCGGCACCCGGCTCCGTTCCACCCTGCTCGCCCTCTCGGTCGCCGCGGGGCTCGCGGGCACCGCCGCCCCGGCCGAGGCCACCCCGGCGACGGCCCCGAGCTGCCGCGGCGTGGGCATCGATCCGGCGGCGCGGCTCCACTACCGGACCGAAACGCTGATCAAGGCGCCGGCCGCCGCGGTCTGGAAGCTGCACACCGACGTGGCGGGCTGGCCCGCCTGGCAGCCGGCCGTCACCACCGCGCGGCGGCTCGACGCCGGGCCGCTGCGGCCGGGTTCGCGGTTCCGCTGGACCACGCCGGCGCCGCCCACCCCCACGACCCCGGCGACCACCCTGGTCATCACCTCGACGGTCGGGCAGCTGCAGCCCGGCCGGTGCGTCCGCTGGACCGGCCCGGCGATCGGCGACGGCCTGCGCATCGACCGCGGCGTGCACGTCTGGACGTTCACGCCGGTGCGGGGCGGCGTGCTCGTCCGCACCGAGGAGAGCTGGACGGGCGAGCAGATCGAGGCCGACCCCGCCACCGCCATCCGCTACCTGGCCTCCGGGCTCGACGCCTGGCTCGCCGACCTCAAGACCACCGCCGAAGCCCGCTGAGCTTCGTTCCCCAGGAGGAGAAGACGATGACCACCACCGCCCCGCCCCGCACCTCGAAGGCCGTCCTCGTCGCGGCCTGGTCCGTCCCGGTCCTGGTGGCCGGTCAGTTCGCGCTGCTGTCGGGCGTGCCCATCGCCGTCGTGCTGATCGGTGCGCTGCGGCGGCGGGCGCGGCGCCGGTGGGCCGCCGCCCTCGCCGTGGTCTACGCCGGCGTGCTGACGGCGTGGCTGGCCGGGCCGAGCAGCGCACCGAGCCTGTCGAAGTTCCTGAGTCCCCTGGCCACCGCGTTGTTCACCGCGGCGGGCGTCGTGGTCGCGGTCGCCCTCAGCCGGCGTGCTCGATGACGAACGCGGTGAGGAAGCCGATGGTGGCGAGCAGGCCGGTGTAGAGCTCGGTGCGTTCGAACGCCTCGGGGATCATGGTGTCGGCGATCATGGCGAGGATCGCGCCCGCGGCCACCGCCGTGATGGCGGCGACGGTCGCGGGGGACGCGGTCCGCAGCAGGAGGTTGCCGACCAGGGCGGCGAGCCCGCTGGCGATCGCGATGCCGCTCCAGACGCCGAAGACGTACCGGGCGCCGCGGCCGGCGGCCTTCATGCCGGCGGCGCTGGACAGGCCTTCGGGGACGTTCGAAATGAACACGGCGGCGAGCACGGTGACCCCGACGCCCCCGCCGCCGAGCAGCGACACGCCGAGCACGACGGATTCCGGGATCCCGTCGAGCAGGGCACCGACGGCGATGGCGGCCCCGCTGCCCGCGGTGTCCTGTTCGGACGGTTGCTGATCCCCGGAACGCTTGCGGTGCCGGGCACCCCGCCGGGCGAGGAGCACGTTGATCAGGACGTACACGGCGGCGCCGCCCAGGAAGCCGCCGGCGGTCGGCCAGAGCCCGCCGGCCCGCTGCGCTTCGTCGACGAGGTCGAACGCGAGCGCGGAGATGAGCACGCCGGCCCCGAAGGCCATGATCCCGGCGACGACCCGCCGCGACACCCGCACCCACCAGGCCACGGCGGCGCCGAGCACCAGCGCGGCCCCGCCGACGAGGCCCCACAGCCCCGCCTCCACCCACTGCGGCACGACAGCCACCTTCCGCCGAGTCCGTGATCGTCCGGGAGGGGACTACCCACGACGGCCGTCGCGGACACAAAACCTGGTCCCGAGGTGCGTGGACATCCGGCCGAGCCTGATCGCCGCGGCGTCGCCGGTGTGGTGCGCGTCACGGAATGCCCGGCGATCTTCGGCGCTACACCCAGGAGAACCCGTTCGTCCACAAGGGAGGGCCCATGTCCGCCACCACCACCCCGGAAGAGTCCGTCGCCGTGCCCGAGCTGGAGGACTTCGACTTCCCGCTCACCGACGGCGCCGCCTGCCGCATCGACGACCCGGACTGCGAAGCCTGCCAGTGACACCAGGCTCCGGCCACGACGCACCGCGCGTGGCCGGAGCCGGCAGATCTAGTGTCGCGCGTCGCAAGTTGTTTGACGTCCGGGAAGAGCGCCCCAATGTGGCCTTCGGTGCGTTGAACGCAACCAAGGCCACATTGGGGCGCTCGGGGACTGGGCCGCTGTCACTGAACTTCGGACGCGCGACACTAGACGTGCATGGCCAGCCACAACGCCATCCAGGCGAGGCACGCCAGCGCACCGCCGACCCCGAAGGCGAGCAGTACGCGGCGCAGCCCCGCGACGACGCCGGCCCGGCCCGTCATTTCGGTGATTCCCGCATCAGCCATGGCAACCAGGTGCCCGCGTCCGGGGCGGCCAAACATCAAGCTCCCATCACGAGCCCCTCGATCGTGTGCTTCTGGGTGATCGGCCGCAGGACGTCGACGACCGGGCAGTGCAGGTGGGCGCGCACGGATTCCGGCAGGGACGCCCAGAATTCGCGGGTGACCGCCGTGTCGTGGCGGGCGTCGTTGCCCGCCCCCGGCGCGTCGAGACCCAGCACCAGGACCGGGCGGGACTTCGCGGAGTGGTTCGCGGTGCCGCGGTGGACCGTGAGGGCCGACCGGATCGAGATGTCGCCCATCCGCGGGAACTTGCGGGTCGCGAGTTCGCGGTACCGCGGCCAGGCTTCCCGGGGCGGGAACATGCCGTGGTCGAACGCGCTGCCGTCGTCGCGGTGGGTGCCGGGCGCGATCTCGAACGGCCCCATGTCCGGCTCGGTGTCGACGGCGGTCACGTTCACCGCCAGCGACGTCAGCCGCCCCTCGCGCGCGGTTTCCGCGGGCATCGGGAAGTCCCGGTGCCAGGGCTGGTCCACCGCGCCTTCGAGCGGGACGTCGAAGCCCACTTCGACGATCCGGTACGCCGGCCCCAGCACCGCCTCGGCGACCGCCGTGATCCACGGGTGGCCGGCCAGTTCGGTGAACCCGCGCAGCTGCTCCGGGTGGATCTCGACGTAGAAGCGGTTCGGCCCGCGGCCGACGGCCCCGCCCGGGCGGGCGCGGGCCTCGGCGAACGCCGCGTCGATGTCTTCGCCGAGCCGCCGCACCCAGTCCCGGGAGAACGCGCCGGGCAGGCCGATGATGCCGTCCGAGCCGAGGCGCTCGGTCAGCGCCGCGAGTTCGGCGGCGGGCAGCGGAGCGGGGGCGGTCTGGTGCGCGGTCATCCGGGCCTCCTGACGAGCACGACGGCGTGGCAGCTCAGTTTGCAACGTGGCATGCCACGTTGCAAGAGGTACGCTGCGCCGGTGAACCCGAAACTGCGTGACGTGGCCGAGCACGCCGGTGTCTCGGTGCGCACGGTGTCCAACGTGGTCAACGGGTTCCGGTACGTGGCCCCGGCGACGCGGGAACGCGTGCAGGCGAGCATCGACGCGCTCGGCTACCGGCCCAACCTGGCCGCGCGCACCCTGCGGCGCGGCCGGACCGGGCTGGTGGCGCTGGTGATCCCCGAGATCGACTCGCCGTACTTCGCCGAGCTCGCCGCGCGGACGGTCCGGATCGCCGGTGCCCGGGGCCTGACCGTGCTCATCGACCAGACCGACGGGGACGCCGAGCGCGAGAAGGAGCTGCTGCACGGCCGGCGCAGCCAGCTGGTCGACGGGGTCCTGTTCAGCCCGTGGGCGGTGGCCCCCGCGGAACTGGCCGCGCGCACCGACACCGTTCCGCTGGTGCTGCTCGGCGAGCACGACGGCACCGCCGGCGTCGACCACGTCGCCATCGACAACGTCGCCGCCGCGCGCGAGGCCACCCGGCACCTGCTGGCCTCGGGCCGCCGCCGCGTCGCGGCGCTGGGCATCCAGCCGCGCTCGCTGAACGCGACCGCGCGGCAGCGTCTCGCCGGCTACCGGCAGGCGCTGGCCGAGGCGGGCCTGCCCGCCGAGCCGGAGCTCGAGGTCCCGGTGCGGCGCCTGCACCGGGCCGACGGCCACCGGGCGATGCTGGGCCTGCTGGAGCTGCCCGACCCGCCCGACGCCGTCTTCTGCTTCACCGACGAACTGGCGCTGGGCGCGGTGCGGGCCGCCGCCGACCGCGGTGTCGCGGTGCCCGGATCCGTGGCCCTGGTGGGGTTCGACGACATCGAAGACGGCCGCTACAGCGTGCCGGCCCTGACGACCGTGTCGCCGGACAAGGACCGGATCGCCGAACTCGCCCTGGACCGCCTGGCCCGGCAGGCCGCCGACCCGGAACCCCCGCGGTCGATCGTCGCGCCGCACCACCTGGAAGTGCGCGAATCGAGCTGAGCGTGTCAGCAGCCGGCGACGGCCACCCGATCGCGGCCCGCCTTCTTGCCCGCGTACAGCGCGTCGTCGGCCGCGCGGATCATCTCGTCGAGGCCGGCTCCCGGCGCGGACGGATCCAGTGCCGCGCCGATCGTCGCCGACAGCGTCACCGCCTCGCCCGTCGGCGCGGTGATGCGCAGCGCCCGGATCCGGACGCGGATCCGCTCGGCGATCGCGCGGACCTCGGCTTCGTCGACGTCGGGCAGCAGGACCGCGAACTCCTCGCCGCCGTACCGGCCGACCGTGTCCCCGCGCCGGACGGTCCGGGTGAGCACGGTGGCCACCTCGGCGAGGACGTCGTCGCCGACCGGGTGGCCGTGGGTGTCGTTGATGCGCTTGAACCAGTCGAGGTCGATCATCAGCACCCCGATCCGGCCGCGGGTGCGCTCGAGCGCGAGCTCGGCCTGATCGTGCCAGGCGATCGCGTTGAGCAGCCCGGTGCGCTGGTCGGTGCGGGCGGCGAGCTTGAGCTGGTCGAGCTGGACGCACTGGTGCAGCGCGAACGTCGGGATGATCATCAGCAGCGCGGCCGGCGGCCACCAGAGCAGGGCGAGCGCGACGAACACGCCCAGTGCGAGCTGGCTGACCTCCAGCAGGTTGTCCGACGCGCTGCCGATCAGCCGGCGCGGGTGTTCGACGGTGACCGTCCAGGCGATGGCCGTGCCGACGAGCCCGGTGTTGACCGCCCACTGCACCGCCGCCGCGACGATCACGGCGGCCAGGTCGGCCCAGCCGGGCCGGGCGCCACCGGCGAGGTGCTCGTGGACGCCGGTCGAGCGCAGCACGGCGGCCGCGGCGGCCGCGGCCAGCGCGAGCGTGGCGGCGGTGTACACGGTGCGGTGCGGCGGCCGGACCGCGTCGAACCGGTTGACCAGCGCCCAGCGGTGGGCGTAGATCACCGCCACCAGCACCAGTTCGAGCACCAGGGGCACCGCGATCGCCCCGGCGAAGATCCAGACGCTGCAGAGGTCGACGTATGGGGTGCCCTCGCGATCGCGCCGCCGCCGTTCGATGAGGTGGGAGGCGTGCAGGTGCGGCAACGCCGCCGCCGCGAGCCAGCCCGCCGTCACCCACTGCTCCGGTGTCGGCGCCGCGCGGGCCGAGAGCACCAGCACGCCGAACGCCAGCAGGTCCACGCCCAGGACGAGGAACCGCACCCGCCCCGGCAACGACCACAGCTTCCACCCCGATGGCGACCGGCCCCCGCCGGTGACCACGTTTTCCCCCATCGCAGCGCCTCCCCCGCGCCGGTGATGCCCCGATCGCCCAGGGTAGTCGCGTCACGGCCGGATGTCAGGTGTTTCCCGCCATCGCGACCCGACCGGGCGGCTGAGACGATTCCCGGGTATCCGGCACCGGAGGAACCGCACGGAAAGGCGAGCCGATGAGCGACAAGGGCTGGTGAACCGAGTCCCCACTCCCCTGCCACCGGGAAGGAGCCCGCGATGAGCGACAAAGGCTGGTGACGAACTCAGGCCTCGGCCGGGAGGGCCGCCGAAACGGCGTCCGGCCGGCGGCGCGCCCAGGCCGCGGCCGCGACGAGCGCGACGAGCGCTCCCGCGGTTCCCGCCCAGGCGATCGCCGCGGCCGGCCCGACCAGCTGGGCGAGGACACCGCCGGCCACGATCCCGAGCCCCTGCCCGGCGATCATGCCGGTGCGCGCGAACCCGAGGGTCCGCCCGCGCACCCGCGGCGGGGACAGCTGGACGAACGTCGCGCCCGCGGTGACCTGGTAGGCCGAGCACAGCCCGGAGACGAACAGCAGCACCAGCGCCGTGCCCAGGGTCGGCCGGCCCCAGAAGGCCACCAGCGGCGCCGCCGTCCCGACCGCCAGCACGCCGAGTGCGCGCACCCGCACCGGCCGGGCGACCCGCCGCAGCAGCAGCGCGCCGACGACCGCGCCCGCCGGCTCCGCGGCGAGCAGCACCCCGATCCATTCGCCGCCCACCCCGGCCTGCTGGGCGAACGGGACGGCGAGCCCCTCGGGGACGACGGTGAACAACGCCAGCCAGCCCAGCCACACCAGCGTGCCCAGGGTGCGATCCCGGCTGACGGCCACCGCGCCGGCGGCGATCCGCCGCCACCACGTCGCCTCGTGTGCCGCGACGGCGGGCGGCGGGTGGCGGCCGAGGCCGGCCCGGATCAGCAGGCCGGAGGCGGCGAAGGTGGCGGCGTCGACGGCCAGGGCGGCGTGCGCGCCGACCCCGGTGACCACGAACGCGGCCGCCGCGAACCCGAGTACCAGGCACAGCTGCGTGGTGACCTGGTGAACGGTTTGTCCCGCCTCGTACCGGCTGCCCAGCAGCTCGGGCAGGACGGCGCCTTGGGCGGCGGAGAACGGCGCTTCGGCCAGCTGCACCAGCACGAGCAGCCCGGCCATCAGCGGCAAGGGCACGGCGGGCACGGCCATCACGGCGACGAGCGCCGCCCGGATCCCGTCGCAGGCCACCATGACGCGGCGCCGCGGGTACCGGTCGGCCAGCCACGACAGCAGCGCGCCGGACACGAGCGCGGGCAGCATCGACAGGGCATAGGTGGCGGCGCTCAGTGCGGCGGAACCGGTGCGCTGGAAGACGAGTATCGACAAGGCGACCCGGGCGAGCTGGTCACCTGCGACCGAGAGCAGGCCCGCGAGCCAGAGCAGGCGGAAGCCGCGTACCGCGAACGCGGACCGCGTCACACCCATCCCCCACCCCCAGGCCGGCCCTCACCGTGTCACGCAGAGCGTTGCCCAAGACGCTCACGGTAGCGCGTGGCGAGGTCCGCCACCATCGACGGAGGTGGGGCACGGGCGGTGGGGTCGCCCGGCCGGCTGAACGACGGTCGGTGGGGCGCCGGGCCGGCTGAACCACGGTCGGTGTGGGTTGCTCGGCCGGGCTGGATCCGACGCAAGCGAACCGACCACGCCCGCACGGCGGCGGTGGGACCGCGGCGGGCAGAGAGGCTGGGCCGCCCGGCCAGACCACCCCAAGGCAAGGAACCCACCACGCCGCTCGGCGGCGGTGGGACCGTGGCGGCAGAGAGGTGGGCCGCCCAGCCGGCCCACCCCGGCGAACCGACCACCCCGCAACGGCGGCGGCAAGACCCCGCCCGGCAGAGGGATAGCCGGCCGCCCGGCCGGTCCACCCGCGGCGCAGGCGGTTGGACCGCGCCCAGCCGGGTAGCCAGGACGGCATGCAGAGAGCCGACCGTGAGACCCCTGCCCCGCCGCACCGGGCGCTGATGGCCGTCGAGGATGCCGAAGTGCTCGATGTGCCCGCCACCGCGCTTGCCTACCGGCTGCGCCGGGCCGCCACGAGCGTCCCGGGCCGGCTGCTGCGCGGGCGCTGGCTGGGCCACCCGCTGCACCCCCTCGCCGTCACCGTGCCGATCGGCGCATGGGTGTGCTCGGCGCTGTTCGACCTGCTGCCCGGCCAGGAAGAGGCGGCCCGCCGCCTGGTCGCGACCGGCCTGCTGGCCGCACCCGCGGCCGTGGTCCTCGGCCTGTTCGACTACGCCGACCTCGACGAACGGCAGCGCCGGGTCGGTCTCGCCCACGCCGCGGGCAACGCCGTCGCGATCGCCCTCTTCGGCGCCTCCTACGCCGCGCGCACGCGCGGCCGGGTGGCCCACGGCCGGGTTCTCGGCGCGCTCGGCCTCGCGGTGACGAGCGCCGGCGGTGCCCTCGGCGGGCACCTCGCCTACGCGCAGGGCTCCGGATTCTTCCGCTGGCAGGCGCGCTGACCGCGCTCAGGGCACCGGCGGCGTGCCGTCCGGCTCGGGGTGAGCCGCTCGACGTGGTCGTCAGTACCGGGGGAAAACGGTGCCGTCGAACAGCTTCCGGGCCGTGCGGACCACTGTGGACCGGCGGATCCGGGGTGGCGTGACCGTCGTGTCGAACTCGATGCCGACGGCGAGCTTGCCGCTCGGGTGCTCGATCTCGATCGGCTCGCCGGACGGCGGCTTCCGGAGGAGCTCGGCACCGACGGCGCCGTCGAGCAGCAACGCCGTCACGACGCTGACGCCGCCGAGCACCCCGATCGACGGGTGCGGCTTGACCGGGATGAAGGTACGGGTGGCGATGGCGCCGCCGTCGCGTGGCGCGGCGACCAGCGTGGTCTTCGGGACGGACGAGCCGCGGACGTCGCCGAGGCCCATCAGCTTCCCGGCCTCGATGCGCAGCGCGTCGATCCGCTCGCCCAGGTCCGGCCCGTCGCCGAGGTCTTCGGCGCGCGCGACGACGACCGGCATCCCGTTGTCCACGCAGGTGACGGCGATGCCGCCGATTTCGTCGCGGACGTGGCCGGTGGGCAGCAGGCTGCCGCACGTCGACCCTTCGGTGCCGGTGAAGTCGAGCTCGACCGGGGCGGCGGTGCCCGGCACACCGGAGATGGCCGTGCCCCCGCGGTAGTCGACTTCGCCGCCGGGGGTGGGGAAGCCGGCGATCGCGATGGAGCCGGTGTTGAGCAACCGCACGCGGACGGTGGTGCGGTCCGGCCCGGCGGGCACGAGCCCGCGCTCGACGGCGAACTGCCCGACGCCGGCGAGGAGGTTGCCGCACGTCTGGCGATCGGAGACGGTGGCCTCCTCCACGCCGAGCTGCAGGAACAGGTAGTCGACGTCGTGGCCGTCGTCGGTGGCCGGCGAGACGACGGCGACCTTGCTGGTGACCGGCTGCGCGCCGCCGAGGCCGTCGATCTGGCGCGGGTCGGGGGTGCCCATGATCCGCAGCAGCAGGTCGTCGCGGGCGGCCGGGTCGGCCGGGAGGTCTTCGGCGAGGAAGTAGGCGCCCTTCGACGTGCCCCCGCGCATGAGCATGCAGCGCACGCCGGTCATGCCTGCTCCTTCGCGTACTCCTCGGCCGTCAGGTACCGGACGCCGAGCGCTTCGAGTTTTTCGCGCAGGCCGTAGCGGTCCAGGCCGAGCTGGCCGTTCGCGAAGGCTTCCCGGGCGGCGGCTTCCTTGGCCAGCCTGGCTTGCGCCTTCTCGAGTCCACTTCGGACGTCTTCGCGGCGGACGAGCAGGACGCCGTCGTCGTCGGCCAGGACGGCGTCACCGGGGCGGACGAGCTGCCCGCCGACGACGACGGGGACGTTGACCGCGCCCGCGGTCGCCTTGACCGTGCCCTGCGCGCTCACCGCGGCCGACCAGACGGGAAAGCCGAGCGCGCGCAGCTCGGCGACGTCGCGGACGCCGGTGGTGGTGACCAGCCCGCGCACCCCGCGGCGGCGCAGCGCGGTGGCGAAGAGCTCGCCGAAGAGGCCGTCCCGGCACGGCGAGGTGGTGGTGACGACGAGGAGGTCGCCTTCGCGGCACTGCTCGACGGCGGCGTGGATCATCAGGTTGTCGCCGGGCCAGCACAGGGCGGTGACGGCGGTGCCGCCGACGCGGGCGCCGTCCTGGATCGGCCGGAGGCCGGCGGAAAGCAGGCCGGAGCGGCCGAGAGCCTCGTGCACGGTGGCGACGCCGTAGTCGGCCAGCCGCGTCACCTCGTCGAGGTCGGCGCGCGGCGGATCGGTGACGATGACCGGGTTCATGCCATCACCGTACGATTCGGTCGACGAAATTGTCAACAATCTTGGCGCACAGGCTGCGGAGGCTTCGATCGCCGCAGGTCAGGAGTGAAGCGGCGAGACCTCGGCGTCGGCCGCCTTCAGCGCCTCGATCACGCTCCCCAGGTGAGCCCGGGCGGCCTCGGCCGCCTGTTCCGGCCGGTGGGCGCAGATCGCGTCGATGATCGCCAGGTGCTCCGGGAGCGAGACCTGCGGCCGGCCCGGGCGCATCGCCAGCCGGAACTGGTGCCGGACGCTCTGCCCGCGAAGCCGTTCCAGCACCTGCGCGGCCGTCCGCTGGCCGCTGATCTCGCGGATGCGGCGGTGCAGCCGCTGGTTGAGACCCGAGTACCCGACGACGTCCCCGCCCGCCACGGCCGCCCGCATCCGCTCGCCCAGTTCGCGCAGCTCGACCACCTCGGCGTCCGAAACGCGCTCCGCCGCCTTCGCCGCGCAGAGCGACTCCAGCATCATGCGCACCTCGGAGATTTCGACAGCCTCTTCGAGCGACACCGCGCGCACCCGGGCACCGCGGTTCTGCACGCGTTCGATGAGCCCTTCGTTGGTCAGCTCGATCAGCGCCGCCCGGACCGTCGCCCGGCTCGCCCCGAACCGGTCCGACAGATCCGCCTCGACCAGCCGCTGGTTGGGCACGAACTCGCCGCGGACGATGGCGTCGCGGATGGCCGCCACCGCGGACCGCTCCCCCGGCTGCGGGTCCGGCGCACTCTCCGTCATAGCCTCGGCTCCGTTTGTTGACAATTTTGTCGAGCACATCGTGTACTCGATCGTAGCTGGCGAGGAGGATTTTGCTATGACCGGAACCATCGCCGTACTCGGCCTGGGCGAAGCCGGCGGCGCACTGGCCCGCGACCTGGTGGCGGCCGGCGCCGTCGTGCGCGGCTACGACCCGGCGGTTTCCGCCACCGGCGGGATCGTGCCCACCGGCTCGGAGGCCGACGCCGCCCGGGGTGCGGACCTCGTCCTGAGCGTCAACAGCGCTTCGGCCGCCCGGCGGGCGTTCGAGGCCGGCCTGGACGGGCTGGCCGAGGGCGCCGCCTGGGCCGACCTGAACACCGCTTCGCCCGGCACCAAACGCGAACTCGCCGCCCTCGCGGCCGAGCACCGGATTCCCTTCGCCGACGTGGCGATCATGGCCCCGGTCCCCGGCCGGGGGCTGCGGGTGCCGATGCTGGCCACCGGGCCCGCGGCCGACGTGGTCGCCGCGGCGCTCAACCCGCTCGGCGCGGCCGTCGAGACGATGGCCGGCGAGGCCGGGCTCGCCGCCGAACGCAAGCTGCTGCGCAGCGTCTTCTTCAAGGGGATGTCCGCCGCCGTGGTCGAGGCGCTGCAGGCCGCCCGGGCCACCGGCTGCGAAGACTGGCTGCGGCAGATCGTCGTCGCCGAGCTCACCGCCGCGGGTGCGTCCACTGTGGACAGGCTGGTGGACGGCTCGTACCGGCACGCCGTCCGCCGCACCGCCGAGATGGCGGCGGCCGCCGAGATGCTCGGCGAGCTCGGCGTCCGGGCCGACGTCGCCGCCGCGGCGCGTGACCAGCTGGCGCACCTCGCCCACTCACCGAACCGTTGACGCTCCGGCCGCCGTCGCGGAGACGCAGCCGAGCCACGCCCGCCGGGTCCGCGGCCCGCAGGCACACCTCACCGACTCACCCGAACCGTTGACATGCCAGCCCTCGCCGCACTGACGCGGCCGGGCCACAGCCGCCCGGCCCACGGCCCGCGACCAGCCGGCACACCCCGCCCACTCACCGAACCGTTGACACGCCAGCCCTCGCCGCACTGACGCGGCCGAGCCACAGCCGCCCGGCCCGCAGCCCACGACCAGCAGGCGCACCTCGCCCACTCACCGAACCGTTGACACGCCAGCCCCCGCCGCACAGACGCGGCCGACCCACAACCGCCCGGCCCACGGCCCACGGTCCGCGACCAGCCGGCACACCCCGCCCACTCACCGAACCGTTGACACGCCAGCCCCCGT
>NZ_JBFAZA010000016.1:96053-210641 GCF_040681595.1 Amycolatopsis sp. NPDC051716
CGCCGCACAGACGCGGCCGACCCACAACCGCCCGACCCACGGCCCGCGACCAGCCGGCACACCCCGCCCACTCACCGAACCGTTGACACGCCAGCCCCCGCCGCACAGACGCGGCCGACCCACAACCGCCCGACCCACGGCCCGCGACCAGCCGGCACACCCCGCCCACTCACCGAACCGTTGACACGCCAGCCGCCGTCGCGGAGACGTGCTCGAGCCGCGCCTGCCGGGTCCGCGGCCCGAACGCCGCCAGCACCAGCGCGCCGACGAGCCACGTTCCCGCGATGAAGAAGAACACACTCCGGTAGCCGCTGCCGTTGTACAGCCCGGCCACGATGAGCGGGCCCGCCGCGTTCGAGAGCCGGCCCAGGCCGTACGACACGCCGGTGCCCAGTGACCGGCCGCGCGTGTCGAACAGCTCCGGCGAATACGCGTACCCCAGCGCCGTGTAGCCGCGCTCGAACATGTTGACCAGGAAGCCGAACACCACGATCAGGACCGGGTTGAACGTCAGCCCGTAGAGCAGCCCGCACAGCGCGATCACCGTGCCGAACGCGACCAGGCACCACTTGCGCTCGAAGCGGTCGGTGACCAGGGCGGCCAGGTAAGAGCCCAGCGGTGCGCCGACCGTCGTGAGCGCCACGTAGAACACGGACTTCTCGATGCTGAAGCCCTCCTTGGCCAGCAGCGTCGGCGCCCAGCTCGAATAGCCGAAGAACCCGATCGTCTGCGTCACCCACAGCACGGTGAGCAGCAGCGTCGGCAGCAGGTACTTCTTGCGCAGCAACAGCCTCAGCGGCGCCTTCGCCACCGCGGCCTCCCCGGCCGGCGGCGCCGGCTCCGGCAGCGGGCCCTTTTCGGCCGCCACCTGGGCCTCGATCTCCCGCAGGACCGCGTCGGCCTTCGCGTGCTCGCCGCGGCTTTCGTACCAGCGGGGCGACTCCTTGAGCCGCCGGGTGAACAGCACCAGCAGGACCCCGAGCGCGCCCCACAGGTAGACCAGCCGCCACGCCCAGTCGCCGAGCGGGACCACGACGCTGGCGATCAGGTTGGTCACCGGCGTGCCGCAGATGCCGATCACGATCGCGTAAGCCTGGTACTTGCCCCGGTTCGCCGCGGGGTACAGCTCGTTGACGTAGATCACCGCGACCACGGTCATCGCGGACAGGCCCGCCGAGGTCAGGACCCGGAACACGCCGAGTGACACGATGTCCCACGAGAACACCGCCGCGAACGAGAAGACGCCGAACCAGACGGTCGTCAGCACGAGCGCGTTCTTCCGGCCCCAGCGGTCGGCGATCGTGCTCGCGATGACCGAGCCGAAGAACATGCCGACGAACGACAGCGAAGTCACGTACGCGACCTGGTTGACCGTGACGCCCCAGAGCTTGATCAGCTTGGGCGCGGTGGTGGCGAAGCTGTTGATGTCGGCGAACTCGAAGAAGTAGGCGAACGAGACGGCGAACAGGGTGACCTTGTGGAACCGGGAAATCGGCAGGCGGTTCAGCCGGTTGAGCGCGTTGGCGTGCTGCATTGCATGCCCTTCGGGGGTTCAGGCGGTTTCGCCGGGCCAGTAGAGGCGCATCGGGTTGTCGACGAGCAGCTGCCGCTGCCGTCCGGGGGTGTCCGCGAGGTGGCGGACGTGGTCGACGAGCAGGCCGTCGTCGGGCATGTGGTGCTTCAGGTTCGGGTGCGGCCAGTCGGTGCCCCACAGCACCCGGTCCGGGAACTCCTCGACGACGCGGCGGGCGAACGGCACGACGTCGGCGTAGGCGTGGCGTTCGCCCGCCAGTGCCGGGGGCCCGGTCACGGTGAGCCGCTCGGGGCAGCTCACCTTCACCCAGACGTCGTGGGTCCCGGCGAAGTCGAGGAACCGGCGGAATTCCGGGCCGTCCACCGGCTGGGTCACGTCGGGGCGGCCCAGGTGGTCGATCACCAGCGGCGCCGGCAAGCCGCCGAAGAAGGTTTCCAGCTCGGGCAGGTCGGCGGCCTCGAAGTAGAGCACGATGTGCCAGCCGAGCGGGGCGATCTTCTTCGCGATCGCGCTCAGGTCTTCGCGGGGCGAGGCGTCGCCCAGCCGCTTGACGAAGTTGAACCGCACCCCCCGCACCCCCGCCGCGTGCAGCTCCCGCAGTTCGGCGGCACGGACGTCGGGCCGGACGGTCGCGACCCCGCGCGCCCGGCCGCCCGACGCCCGGACGGCGTCGACCATCGCGGAGTTGTCCGCGCCGTGGCAGGTGGCCTGCACGATGACGTTCCGGGTGACGCCGAGGTGGTCGCGCAGGGCGAACAGGGCGTCCTTGCCCGCGTCGCACGGCGTGTACTTGCGCCCGGGCGCGAAGGGGAATCGCGCTTGTGGGCCGAACACGTGGCAGTGGGCGTCCACCGCCCCGGGTGGCAGCCGGAAGTCCGGTGTGGACGGTTCGGGGCACCAGTCCAGCCAGCCGGGCGTCTTGGACGCGGTCACCGGCCCTGCCCCTTCAGGAGGGCGTCCAGCCGCGGGTAGACGGCGCGGGCGTTGTGCTCCCGGATGGCCGCCCAGTCCTCTTCGGACAGAGCGGCGGCTTCGGCGTACCGGCGGGTGTCGTCGAAGTGGTGCCCGGTCCGCGGGTCGACGCTGCGGACCGCGCCGATCATCTCCGACGCGAAGAGGATGTTGCGCGCCGGGATGACGTCGAAGAGCAGGTCCGAGCCCGGCTGGTGGTAGACGCAGGTGTCGAAGAAGACGTTGTTCAGCACGTGCTCCGCCAGCTGCGGCTTGCCCAGCGCCATGGCCAGGCCGCGGAACCGGCCCCAGTGGTAGGGCACCGCGCCGCCGCCGTGCGGGATGATCAGCCGCAGCGTGGGGAAGTCGGTGAACAGGTCGCCCTGCACGAGCTGCATGAACGCGGTCGTGTCGGCGTTGAGGTAGTGCGCGCCGGTGGTGTGGAAGGCGGGGTTGACGCTGGTGCTGACGTGCACCATGGCCGGGACGTCGTACTCCACCATCTTCTCGTAGACGGGGTACCACGACCGGTCGGTGAGCGGCGGGGCCGTCCAGTGGCCGCCACTCGGGTCCGGGTTGAGGTTGAGCGCCACGGCGCCGTACTCCTCGACGCAGCGGGTCAGCTCCGGGAGGCAGGTCGCGGGGTCGACGCCCGGGGACTGCGGCAGCATCGCGGCCGGGACGAACCGCTCCGGGTAGAGCGTGCTGACGCGGTGGCAGAGCTCGTTGCAGATCGCCGCCCACGCCGCCGACGTCTCGAACCCGCCGACGTGGTGGGCCATGAAGGAGGCGCGGGGCGAGAAGACCGTCAGGTCGATGCCGCGTTCGTCCATCAGCCGCAGCTGGTTCGGCTCGATCGTCTCGCGCAGTTCGTCGTCGCTGATCCGCGGGCCGGCCGCGGCCGGCGGGGCGCCGGAGCCGTCCAGCGCGGCGATCTGCCGCTCGCGCCACGCCGCGAGGGCGGGCGGGGCGGTGGTGTAGTGGCCGTGGCAGTCGATGATCAAGGTGGGTCCTCGTCGCTTCGGGTCTCGATACCGGCACCCTAATCGTCGATGAGATTGTTAACAATATCTACGACGAAACTCGTCGGTTCGGGTATCTCGGGTGAGCAGAGGGGCATCACGCGTGATTGGCGGGGCATCACGCGTGATCGGAGGGACGACACGCGGGAGCGGACCTAGACTCTGGCGCATGGGTGCCCGTTCCCGCCGAAGCGCCGGCAACCTGCCGGCCGAGCTGACCAGCTTCGTCGGCCGGCGCCACGAGCTCGGGGAAGCGAAACGGCTGCTGGCCACGGCCCGGCTGGTCACGCTGACCGGGGCCGGCGGTGTCGGCAAGACGCGGCTGGCGCTGCGGGTCGCCGCCGACGTGCGGCGGGCGTTCCCGGACGGCGTGTGGCTGGTCGAGCTGGCCGACGTGGGTGATCCGCACCTGGTGCCGAACACCGTGGCGACCGCGTTCGGCCTGCGCGGCACGAGCGACCAGGCCGCCGGGCTCGCCGAGTACCTCGAGGACAAGCAGCTGCTGCTGGTGCTGGACAACTGCGAGCACGTCGCCGACGAGTGCGCGACGCTGGTCGCGAAACTGCTCGCGGTCTCCGGCGGGCTCCGGGTCCTCGCCACCAGCCGGCACACGCTGCACGTGGAGGGCGAGCACCTGCTGCACGTCGAGCCGCTGCCCGTCCCCGGCGACGAGGACACCGGCGGCGGCCCGGTCGAAGCGGTCACGCTGTTCGCCGATCGGGCGGCCGCCGTCTCGCCCGGCTTCGAGCTCACCCCGGACAACCGCGGGACGGTGCGCCGGATCTGCCGCCGGCTGGAGGGCATCCCGCTGGCCATCGAGCTGGCCGCCGTCCGCGTCCGCGTGCTGGCGGTCGACCAGGTCCTCGAACGGCTCGACGACCGGCTCGGCCTGCTCACTTCGCGGCCCGCCGCCGTGCAGCCCCGCCGCCGGACCCTGGAAGCGGCGATCGATTGGAGCTTCGAGCTGTGCACCCCCGCGGAACAGCGGCTGTGGGCG
The DNA here is from genome assembly GCF_040681595.1 of Amycolatopsis sp. NPDC051716. Classification (NCBI taxonomy): domain Bacteria; kingdom Bacillati; phylum Actinomycetota; class Actinomycetes; order Pseudonocardiales; family Pseudonocardiaceae; genus Amycolatopsis; species Amycolatopsis sp. NPDC051716. Next base: position 100,558 of record NZ_JBFAZA010000016.1, read on the forward strand.
CAGGCCTCGGTGTTCCCCGGCGGATTCGACCTCGACGCCGCCGAGCACGTCTGCTCCCCTGCCGCGGACGGCGGCGGCAGCGCGCTGGACGTCGTGACCGGCCTGGTGGACAAATCGGTCCTCAGCCGCCAGAACGGCACCTTCGGGCGGCACGCCTGGTACCGGATGCTGGAGACCGTCCGCGAATACGGGGCCGCCCGGCTGGCCACCGGCGGCGGCGAGGCCGGCGTGCGGGCCCGGCTGGCCGGGTACTACGCGGACCTCGCGCGGCGCTACCGGGCCGAGGGGTTCGGCCCGCGGCAGTCGGAGTGGCTCGGCCGGCTCCGCCGCGAGCACGCCAACCTCCGGGCCGTGCTGGAACACTGCCTGTCGGGCCCCGGGCAGGCGAGCCAGGCGCTGGACATCGCCGCGTCGCTGTGGAACTTCTGGTACGGCGGCGGTCTCGTGCCGGAGGGCTGCGGGTACCTGCGGCGCGGCCTCGAACTGTGCGGGGAGCGCACGCTGGTCCGGGCCCGGGGGTTGTACGCGATGGCGTTCCTCGCGATCCAGACCGGCGCGCCGCACGCGGCACTCCTGGCGGAACTCGACGAGCTCGCCGGAGAGCTCGGCGACGAACGGCTCCGGGCGGGCCACGCCGAGTGCGCCGGCATGGCCACGTTCTTCACCGGCGACCTGGCCGGCGGCGCCGGGCTGCTGGAGCGGGCGCTGGCCGGGTACCGCACGGCCGGGGACGCGCTGCTGGTGTTCGACACGCTGATCCTGCTGGCCGCGGCGCGCTTCTTCCTCGGCGATCCGCGGGGTGCGGCCGCCGCGGAGGAGGCGCTCGCCCTGACCGACCGGCACGAGGCGCGCTGGTCCCGCGGCTACGCGTTGTGGGCGGTCGCGATCCACCGCTGGCGCGCCGGCGAGCCCCGGCAGGCCGCCGATCTGCTGCACGAAGCCGTCGCTCTGCGGCTGCCCGACCGGACGCTGCTCGCGTTCCTCATCGAGGCGCTCGCGTGGTGCCACTCCGCCGAAGGCGAGCACGACCGGGCGGCGCGGCTGCTCGGCGGCGCGGACGCGGTCTGGCGGCTCAGCGGCGCCCGCGTCGGCGAGATGAGTCCCTACCAGGGCGTCGACGAGCAGTGCGCCGCGCCGGCCCGCACGGCGCTCGGGCACGACGCCTTCGACACGGCGTTCGCCGAGGCGGCCGGTTTCGGCCTCGACGAGGTGGTCCGGTACGCGCTGCGGGAGCGGCCCGCCACGCGGGTGGCGGGCAAGGCGGCCGAGCCCGGCGGGCTGACCCGGCGCCAGCGGGAGATCGCCGAGCTGGTGGCGCGCGGGATGAGCAACAAGGAGATCGCGGCCGCGCTGGTCCTCAGCGGACGGACCGTGGAAGGGCACGTCGAGAACATCCTGGTGAAGCTCGGTCTCACCTCGCGCACCCAGGTGGCTTCGTGGCTGGTGGGGCAGCCCGGGCAACCCGCGTAGCCATCCGGGTAGTTTCCCCGGTCCGCTCGGCGTCCCCTGTGGACGATCCTCTTCCTCGCGACCACCCACCGCCCGGAGGAGGACGAGGTGTCCATCGATTCGGCGCCGCAGACCTGTCCCCGGTGCCGGCGGCCCACGGTCCTGATGTCCCACGCCTGGGGCCGGCAATGGGTGCACGTCGGTACTTGGCGCCCACAGTGCGGCAATCCGCCCTGGACGGTCCATTCGGCACCCAGCCGGACACCGGCCGCCGGATAGGCCATTCCGGACCAGCCGGGCGCGCGGCGCCACCTCGCGGCGCCCGGCAGAGCGTGGTGGGGCCGTGCCTTCCCCTCCCCCCAAGTCGGCACGGCCCCACCACGCTCGCTCCGCCCCGGATCAGCCGAGGCGCTGGCGCCGGATCAGCTGCCGGGTGATCACCGTGCGCTGGATTTCGTTGGTGCCCTCGCCGACGATCATCAGCGGCGCGTCGCGGAAGTACCGTTCGACGTCGAACTCCGTGGAATAGCCGTAGCCCCCGTGGACGCGGACCGCGTTCAGCGCGATTTCCATCGCCGTCTCGGACGCGAAGAGCTTCGCCATGCCCGCCTCGAGGTCCGCGCGCTCACCGGAGTCGTAGCGGCGGGCGGCGTGGTGCACCAGCTGGCGGGCCGCCTCCAGCTTGGTGGCCATGTCGGCGAGGAGGTTGCCGACCGACTGGTGCTGCCAGATCGGCTTGCCGAACGTCTCGCGTTCCTGGGCGTACCGCAGCGAATCCGCCAGCGCGGCCCGGCCGACGCCGAGGGCGCGGGCGGCCACCTGGATGCGGCCGATCTCCAGCCCGCGCATCATCTGCGCGAACCCCCGGCCCTCTTCCCCGCCCAGCAGCGCACCGGCCGGCACCCGGAAGTCCGAAAAGGACAGCTCACAGCTTTCGACGCCTTTGTACCCCAGCTTCGGAAGGTCGCGCGAGACGTCGAAGCCCGCGCCCTTCTCGGCCAGGAGGATGCTGATGCCCGCGTGCGCGGGGTCGGCGTGCGGGTCGGTCTTGCACAGCAGGGCGACCAGCTGCGAGCGGCGGGCGTTGGTGATCCAGGTCTTCACGCCGTCGACCACGTAGGACTCCCCGTCGCGGCGGGCGGTGGTGCGCAGGGCCTGCAGGTCGGACCCGCCGCCGGGCTCGGTCAGCGCCATCGTCGCGCGGATCTCGCCGGTGGCCATCCGCGGCAGGTAGCGCTCCTGCTGCTCGCGGGTGCCGTGGGTGGCGATCAGCTTCACGACGACGGTGTGGCCGCCCATCGCGCCGGCGAGGCTCATCCACCCGCACGCCAGTTGCTCGGTGACCTCGGCGTAGCACCGGGCCGAAACCGGCGTGCCGCCCCAGGCTTCGGGGACGGCGAGCCCGAAGACGCCGAGCTCCTTCATCCGTTCGATGAGCGCTTCCGGATAGGTGTCGGTGTGCTCCAGTTCCCGCACCACCGGGCGGACGTCGTGGTCGACGAAGTCCCGCACCACCGCGACGATCGCGGCCTCCTCTTCGGTCAGCCCGTCCATCCGCTGTCCTCTCGCTCGGCTCGCGCCTCCATCATGACCCTCTTTTCCATCAAATCCACTTGATGTATTGTCCGGGGATGGCCTCCGAGCCGCCCGTGTTCGTCCGCCTCGCCGCCCACCCGCTGCGGTGGTCGCTGCTGACCGCGCTCGCCGGCGGCGACCTGCGGGTCCGGGAGCTGGTGGAGCGCGTCGGCGAGCCGCAGAACCTGGTCTCGTACCACCTGCGGCTGCTGCGGGACGGCGGGCTCGTCACGGCCACCCGCAGCAGCTTCGACGGCCGGGACAGCTACTACCACCTCGATCTCGACCGCTGCGCGGGCGCGCTCGCCGAGACCGGCGCGGCCCTGCATCCCAGCCTGGATCCCACCCCGCATCCCGCGCTGCGCCCGGAAGTCCCGCCGCCGCCGGGGCGGGTCTCGGTGCTGTTCCTCTGCACCGGCAACAGCGCCCGGTCCCCGATCGCCGAAGCCCTGCTGAGACGGCGGTCCGCCGGGGAGGTGACGGTGACCAGCGCGGGCAGCCACCCGAAGGCCGCCCTGCACCCCGGCGCGATCCGGGCGCTCGGGGAGTTCGGCATCGACGTCGGCGGCCGGCGGCCGCGGCACCTGGACGCGGTCGCCGGGCAGCGGTTCGACCACGTCATCACGGTGTGCGACAAGGTCCGCGAGGTCTGCCCCGAGTTCCCGCACCGCCCGCGGCGCCGCCACTGGAGCATCCCCGAGCCGGGCTCCTTTTCGGAGACGGCCGCGGAACTCGACACGCGCGTCCGGCACCTGCTGCCGGAACTCGTTGCCCCACGGAAGAAAGAGGTCCGGCCATGAGCGAACAGCTCGCCGGCGTCCGGTACGTCGTCGACGACGTCCCGGCGGCCATCGACTTCTACACGACCCACTTGGGCTTCACGGTGCGGATGAGCGCGGCGCCCGCCTTCGCGGACGTCGTCCGCGGTCCGCTGCGGCTGCTGCTCTCCGGCCCGGCGAGCTCGGGCGCCCGCGCCACCCCCGCGGAGTCCGCCGCCGCCGGCCGGAACCGCATCCACCTGATCGTCGCGGACCTCGACGCGGAGATCGCCCGGCTGACCGGCGCCGGAGTGGCGTTCCGCACCGAAGTGGTGTCCGGCCCCGGCGGCCGCCAGATCCTCCTGACCGATCCGGCCGGAAACCTCGTGGAGCTGTTCCAGCCCGCGCACTAGGCTGCGGCCGTGCCGGAAACACGCCTCGACCTCGCCCGGATCCGGGCGGCCCGCGAGGTGATCGATCCGGTCTTCCTGGACACGCCGCTGTACCGCTGCGAGGCGCTGGAACCGGTGCTCGGCTGTGCGGTGAGCATCAAGCTCGAGACGGCGAATCCGGTGCGGAGCTTCAAGGGCCGCGGCACCGAAGTGGTCGCGAGCGGGCTCGCGGGAGCGGTGGTGTGCGCCAGCGCGGGCAACCTCGGCCAGGCCCTCGCGTGGTCCGGGCGCGGCCGGGGGCTCGACGTCACCGTCGTCGCGTCCCGGCACGCGACGGCGGCCAAGCTCGACCGCATCCGCGCGCTGGGCGCCCGGCTCGAACTGGTGGACGGGGACCACGAACTGGCCCGCGAGCGCGCGGCGGCCATCGCCCGCCGCGACGGCATCCGGCTGGTCGAAGACAGCCTGGACCTCGAAACCTGCGAGGGCGCGGCGACCATCGGCCTGGAACTGGCGGGCGCCGGGTCCTCGTTCGACGCGGTCCTGCTCGCCCTCGGCGGCGGGGCTCTCGCGACCGGCGTGGGGCACGTGGTGCGGTCCCTGGCGCCCGGCACCGAGGTGCTCGGCATCCAGCCGGCGGGCGCTCCGGCGATGACGCGCTCTTGGCACGCCCGGCGCGTCGTCACCACCGGCCCGACGAACACGATCGCCGACGGCGTCGCCGGGCGGCGGCCGATCCCGGAGGTCCTGGCCGACCTCCTCGTCGTCGCGCACGACGCCGTTCTCGTCTCGGAGGCGTCGATCATCGCCGGGATGCGGCTGCTCTTCGAGCACGCCGGGTTGGTGGTCGAACCCTCGGCCGCGCTGGGTATCGCGGCGATCCTCGAAGACCGGGACCGGTTCGCCGGCCGGCACGTGGTGACCGTCGTGTGCGGGGGCAACGTGGACCTGAGCGCCTACCGCGACTGGGTTCGCTGACGACCCCGAAATTACCAAAGGTAAGTTTTTCCGCCTCCTTGACTTTACCAATGGTCAGGGAGGAAGGTACTGGCCACCTGATTCGTCTAGACCAATCGGCGCTCCCCGCGGTACGGCATCCCCAGGAGGAGACCCATGTCCCGCACCAGCATCCGGACCACCACCGCAGCCCTGACGAGCCTCGCCACCGCGGCCACGGCCGCCCTCGTCCTCTCCGGCGGGGCCGCCGCCAGCCCGGCGTCCGCCGCCGGCTGCGGTGTGCTCTTCGACGACTTCCACTACGCCTCACCCACCGACGGCGCCTTCGGCAGCGCCGGGTGGACCACGCGCAACGACGTCGGCAGCCCCGGGGTGCCGGGCGCGCGCTGGCTCACGAGCAACATCAGCTTCCCGGCCGTGAACGGCGAGCGCGTCGCCCAGCTCACCGCCACCACCGACGGCAGCGCCGCCGGCACGACCCACGCGGAGCTGTACCAGAACCAGCTGCGGTTCTTCGAAGGCACGTACGCCAGCCGCGTCCGCTTCACCGACGCGCCGGACAGCGGCCCCGACGGCGACCACGTCAACGAAACCTACTTCACGATTTCCCCGCTGCGGTACGACCGCGACCCGCTCTACAGCGAACTGGACTTCTCGGAGTACCTGCCCAACGGCGGCTGGGGCGGCTCGACCGCGAACTACCAGACCAGCTGGTACACCTACTGGAACAACCCCACGTGGGACGGCCTGCGCACGTCCACCGCGCAGAACCGCAGCTTCGCCGGCTGGCACGACGTCGTCACGCAGGTCTCCGGCGGGCACGTGAAGTACTACATCGACGGCGTGCTCACCGCGGACCACACCACCGACGCGCAGGGCGACCCGGTGTACCCGCGCACGCCGATGTCGATCAACTACAACATGTGGTTCATCGACACCGCCGGCCACACGAGCGGCACCAGCGCCTACACCGAACAGGTCGACTGGACCTACTACGCGGGCAACCAGGTCGTCTCCCCGGCCGACGCCGTCGCGCAGGCCGGGCAGTACCGCTCCGCCGGAACGTCCCATGTGGACAGCGTCAATGGCTGCACCACACCGACCACCCCGCCGGCGACCACGCCCACCACGCCGACGACCCCCACCACGCCGACCCAGCCCGCGAACTGTTCGTCGGCAGCGGAATGGGACTGGGGCACCGTGTACCTGGAGGGCCAGCGAGTGAAGCACAACGCCCACCTCTGGCAGGCGAACTGGTGGACGCAGGGTTCGGAGCCCGGCCTCACCGCCCAGTGGCGCGACCTCGGCCACTGCTGAGAACTCAGGAGCTCCCCGTGCGCAGAAGCATCCTCGCCGCCGTACTGGCCGTCGCCGCCGCGACCGCCACCGCCTGCGGCACCGACACCCCCGCTCCCGCCGCCCGCGGCGGCGCGCTGACCGTCTGGCTGATGAACGGCGACCTCAGCGACAAGGCCGCCGCGGCGATCGGCGCCGCGTTCGAGAAGGCCACCGGCGCCAAGGTCACCGTGCAGATCCAGGAATGGGACAACATCAACACGAAGATCAGCACCGCGCTGGCCCAGGACAGCACGCCGGACGTCATCGAAATCGGCAACACCGACGTCCCGCTGTTCGCCGCCAACGGCGCGCTGACCGACCTCACCCCGCACCACGGCGAGCTCGCCGCGGGCCAGACCTGGCTGCCCGGCCTGGCCGGACCGGCCACTGTGGACGGACACCTCTACGGCGCGCCGCTGTTCGCCGGCAACCGCGCGGTGATCTACGACAAGCAGGTCTGGGCCGACGCCGGTGTCACCGACCCGCCGAAGACCCTGCCGGAGCTCACCGCCGCCCTGGACAAGATCAAGGCGAAGCACCCGGCGCCGGACTACTCGGCCTTCCACTTCCCCGGCCGGTACTGGTTCGGCGCGCTGCAGTTCGTCTGGGACGCCGGCGGGCAGCTGGCCACGCAGAAGGACGGGAAGTGGACCGGCGCGCTGGAAAGCCCCGAAGCGCTCAAGGGGCTGCAGGCGTGGAAGGACTTCCAGAACGCCTACTCCTCCCCCGCGTCCCGCAACGTCGACACCAAGGCCCCGGACCAGGCCGCGATCTTCTCCGCCGGCGGGGCCGCGGCCATCCTCGACACGAGCGTCAACACCGTGCTCAAGAACAAGCCGGAGCTGAAGGACCGGCTGGGCACCTTCCCGTTCCCGAGCGGCACGCCCGGGAAGACGCAGCCGGTGTTCCTCGGCGGCTCGGACCTCGTCGTCGCCGCCAAGAGCCGCAACCAGGACCTCGCGCTGGCCTACCTGAAAGCGGCGACGGACCCGGCCGTGCAGCGTGACGCCATCGCCGGCATCGACGGCTGGACACCGATCTCGACCGAGCTGATCGACCGGATCACGCCGGCGCTGCCGCCGATCAACGTCGCGTTCGCCACCGCGGCGAAGACCAGCGTCGCCACGCCGGCCGCCCCCGGCTGGGCGACCATCGAGAGCGACAAGTCCATCAACACGTTCTTCGCCGACATCGCCACCGGACGCCGGCCGATCGCCGACGCGGCCCGGGAGTTCGACGCCCACCTGACCGAGGCGCTGGGCGCCCGCTGACCGGCGGGGTGGCCCGGCCGACCGCCGTCCCCGCCGGGCCACCCCGCCCCTGTTCCGCGAAGGAGTCCCCGTGCTGCTCGAGAAGGCACCCACCCGGGAAAGAGCGGTGGCGCCCCGCCGCCGTTCCCTGCTGCCCTACGGCCTGCTCCTGCCCGCGGCCGCGCTGCTCGGGCTGGTGCTCGGCTACCCGCTCGTCCGGCTGGTCGTCATTTCGCTGCAGGACTACGGGCTGCGGTCGCTGTTCACCGGCACGACCCGCTTCGCCGGCTGGGACAACTACGCCGGCGTCCTCGCCGACCCCGAACTGGTCGGAGTTCTCGGGCGCAGCCTCGGGTTCTGCGGCGCACTGGTGGCCGGCACGCTGGTGATCGCGTCCGGCGTCGCGCTGCTGCTGCGCGGCCTGGGCCGCCGGATGCGCACGGCGGTCACCCTCTGCCTGATCGCGGCGTGGGCCCTGCCGAACGTGGCGTCCACCCTGGTCTGGCAGTGGCTCTTCCAGCCCGGCTACGGCGTGGTGAACTGGCTGCTGACCCGGCTCGGGTTCGGGGACCTCACCCAGCACGACTGGACCACGACCCCGGCGTCGGCGTTCACCCTCGTCTGGCTGCTGGTCGTGTGGCAGTCGGTCCCGTTCGCCGCGCTCACCCTGCACGCCGGCCTCTCGCAGATCCCACGCTCCTACTACGAAGCCGCGGCACTCGACGGCGCCGGGCCGTGGCGGGTGCACCGCACGATCACCGTCCCCTTCCTGCAGCCGATCCTCGGCCTGGTCACCATCCTCTCGATCATCTGGGACTTCACCGTGTTCAACCAGATCTGGATCCTCACCCAGGGCGGCCCGGGCGGCGGCACCACGACGCTCGGCATCTGGACCTTCACGCGTGCCTTCAGCCGCAACGACTTCGGCCAGGGCGCGGCGATCGCCGTCGTCTCGGTGGTGCTGCTGGTCGGCCTGACCGCCGTGTACGTGCGGCGGCTCGTCCGGTCCGGGGAGGACCTGTGATCCGGCGGTTCGGCCGCAACGCGATCGCGGCGGTTTTCTGCCTCGTGTGGATCTTCCCGGTCTACTGGATGGTGCTCACGGCGTTCAAGCCGGCGGGCAAGATCCTCCAGCCGACGCCGGAGTTCCTGCCCGTCGACGTCACCCTGGCCAACTTCGCCGGCGCGCTGGCCAAGCCCGGGTTCGTCCAGGACCTCGCCAACAGCGTCGTGGTCGTCGTCGCGGTCGTCCTGCTGTCCATTGTGGTCGCCTTCCTGGCCGCGACGGCGTTGACGCGCTTCCGGTTCTTCGGGCGCCGCGGCTTCCTCGTCGGCGTGCTGGTGCTGCAGATGGTGCCGGTGCCCGCGCTGGTCATCCCGCTGTTCCTCGGCCTCAAGAGCGCGCACCTGCTCGACACGCTGCCCGGGCTGATCCTGACCTACGTGGCGCTCGTGCTGCCGTTCACGATCTGGACGCTGCGCGGTTTCCTGCACGGCATCCCGGTCGAACTGGAGGAGGCGGCGATGGTCGACGGCGCGACGCGCGGGCGGGTCATGCGTTCGGTCCTGCTGCCGCTCGTGCTGCCCGGGCTGATCGCGACCAGCGTGTTCGCCTTCATCACCGCGTGGAACGACTTCCTCTTCGCCTACGTGATCATGAAGGACAGCTCGGGCTACACGCTGCCGGTCTGGCTGGTTTCGTTCAGCACCAGCACGGGCACCGACTACGGCGGCCTCATCGCCGCATCGACGCTGTTCGCGCTGCCCGTCGTCATCTTCTTCGCGCTCGTGCAGCGCCACCTGGTCGAAGGCATGACCGCGGGCGCGGTGAAGGGCTGATGCTCATCCCCCGCCCCGCGCGGCTGACCCGCCGCGCCGGTTCCTGCGTGCCCACCGGGATCCTCGCGGGTCCCGGCACCCACGGCCCGGCCCGGCTGCTCGCCGCGTACACCGGGCTCCCGCTGGTCCCCGACGGGCCCGCCATCCGGCTGGCGCGGAAGCCGGGGCTCGGGCCGGAGGAATACACCCTGGAGGTCACCCCCGGCCGCGCGCTGCTCACCGCGTCGACGGACGCGGGCCTGCTCGCCGGGGTGCAGACGATCCGCCAGCTGCACCCGCGGTTGCCGTGCCTGACGATCCGCGACGCGCCCCGCCTGCCGTGGCGCGGCGTGCTGCTCGACGTCGCCCGGCACTTCATGCCGCTTTCGTTCCTGCGCGAGTTCGTCGACCTCCTGGCCCTGCACAAGTTCAACGTCCTGCACCTGCACCTCACCGACGACCAGGGCTGGCGGATCGAGATCGGCGGCCGGCCCCGGCTCACCGAGGTCGGAGCCTGGCGGGCCGAATCGATGGTCGGGCCCGCGGGCAGCGGCGTCTTCGACGGCGTCCCGCACGGCGGCTTCTACACCCAGCGGGAGCTGCGCGACCTGGTCGCCTTCGCCGCCGAACGCGGCGTGCGGATCGTGCCGGAGATCGACCTGCCCGGGCACGTGCGCGCGGCGCTGGCCGCCTACCCTTCGCTGGGCAACCGGCCTTCGGTGGCGCTGCCGGTGTGGACGGAATGGGGCATCAGCCCGGACATCCTCGGCGTCCACGACGAAGCCTTCGCCTTCTGCCGGGACGTCCTCACGCAGGTCGCCGGCGTGTTCCCGGCGCCGTACCTGCACATCGGCGGCGACGAATGCCCGACCACGCAGTGGGAGACCAGCCCGGACGCGCAGGCCACCGCGGCGGGCCTCGGGGTGCGCCCCGCCGAACTCCACCCGTGGTTCCTCGGCCGGCTGCACGGCATCGTCGCGAAGCTGGGCCGCCGGGCCGTGTGCTGGGACGAGACCGGCCACGCCGCGGGAGGGCTGCCCGCGGACCTGATCGTCACCGCGTGGCGCGACCCGGCCCACGGCGCGCTCGCCGTCGCCCGCGGCCACCAGGTGGTCATGGCACCGCACACGTCGACGTACTTCGACTACCGGCAGAGCGAGGACCCCGGCGAGCCGCCGCGTGAGCCCGTGACGACGCTCGAGGACGTCTACCGCTTCGATCCCCTGGCGGGCGGGCTGCCGGTCAGCGACGGGACGACGCCCGGCGTGCTCGGCACCCAGGCCCAGCTGTGGACCGAGCACGCACCGACGCCCGAGCACGTGCGGCACCTGGCGTTCCCGCGGCTGTGCGCCCTGGCCGAGCGGGCGTGGTCGCCGCCGAGCCGCGGTTATGCTGATTTCCGCCAGCGCCTGGCCGGCCACCTCGACCGGCTGCGCGCGCTGGGTGCCCTGCCGAAGCAGCGCGTCCGGTTCGCCGGCGCGCTCGGAGTATCCGGGAAGACGGTGCCTTGACCGCTGTGCCATCCGGGGATGCGCCCCAGGCCGGGGGCTCCACCGCCCGGAGCCGCCGGAACGAAGCCGTGACAGCCGAGACTTCGCCCCGGGCCAGAGGCTCCGCCATCCGGAATCCCCGAACAGAAGCCGGGCCATCCGGAGCCTCGCCCCAAGGCGGGGGCTCCGCCACCCGGAGCCCCCGAAACGAAGCCGGGCCATCCGCGGCTCCGCCCCGAGCCGGCGACCCGCCGCCCACCGTGAAGCGCGACCGCGTCCGGCGGCACCTGCTGAAGGTGATCGAGAACGCCGGCCCCGGCACCGGGCTCGCCTCCGAACGGGACCTGGCCGCGGAGCTGGGCGTCTCGCGCCCGACCGTCCGGGCCGCCATCGACGAGCTGACCCGCACCGGGCTGCTGGTGCGCCAGCGCGGCCGGGGCACGTTCACCAGCCCGCACAAGGTCACCCAGGAACTGGCGACCGGGCTCGCGGTGCCGCCGGCGGAAGGCCACTGGACCAGCCGGGTGGTCGCGTTCGCGGTCTCCCCCGCCCCGCGGTCCCTGGCCGGGGAGCTGGAACTCGAGCCGGGCGCGCCGGTGCTGCGCGTCACCCGCGTCCGGTACGTCGACGACGAACCGATCGCGATCGAAGGCCTGGCGCTGCCCGCTTCCCTGGTCCCCGGCCTGCGCCCGGCCGACCTGGAGGCGGGCAACTTCTACCGGCTGCTGCGGGAACGCTTCGGCATCGCCGTGCAGGACGCGGTGCAGACGATCGAGCCGGCGGTCACCGACCCCGGCCAGGCCGAGCTCCTCGAAATCGCGGTGTACGCCCCGATCCTGCACATCGAACGGCTCACCCGGGACACCACGGGCCGGATAGTCGAGCTGACCCGCTCGGTCTACCGCGGCGACCGTTACCGCATCACGTCGAAACTCCGCTTCGACGCCGAATCCGGTTAATAAATCTTCGACCCGCAGGAAAACGCGGTTTCTTAGCCCACCCTCGTTACCCGAACGAGTGAACGCCGGACGGCGTTCGGGTGACAACCACGCCGAAACTCCCTCGTCACGGCAGGTGCCCACCACGGCATACGGCCCAGCAATTGCGCTGTTCGCATCGCTTTTTCGGCGCCCGGGTGAGAGTGCTTCAACCGCACTGCCGAAGCGGCATAGGATTTTCCTTCGGCCAGGAAAACGTTTCCTGACGCATTTCACCCCTTTCCGGAATCGAGGACCAACCATGCGAAGACGCATGCTGGGGGCGGTCCTGCCCCTGGCGCTCGCGACGGCCGTCGTCGTCCCACTGCCCGCGGCCGCCGACCCCGCCCCGGCGGTCTCGGCGCTGACGAAGTCCGTGCAGGGCACCGGTTCCCCGGCCGCCCACGGCGCGACCGCGAACTGGGTCGTCGGCTACGAAGACCACGCGACCACGACCGGCGCCGCCACCATCACCGACGCCGTCGGCGCCGGCCAGGCCTACCAGTCCGGCTCGCTGCACGTCCCGCCCGGCTGGACGCCGGAGTGGTCCACCGACGGCAGCACGTTCACCGGCGCCGAACCCGGGTCCGGTGTCGCCGCCGTCCGCGCGTCGAACCCGGCCGTCGGGCCCGACGCGACCCAGCTGACCGGCGCCCTCACCCCGCCCGTGCAGGCGGTCACCACCGCGACCGGCGGCGACGGCTTCTCGCCGATCCTGTACCGCACGCCGAGCGGCTCGCTGCAGGCCTGGAACATCTACCACCACCTGGGGGCCACGTCGCCGAAGGTGGTCTGCACCGAGCTCGCCACCGGCACGCGGTGCCCGGGCGGCCCGTGGCCGAAGGTGCTCAACACCGCGCCCGGCCCGCTCGGCACGCTGGGGGCCGGGGACATCGCCACCACCATGGTCGAGCAGTACGTCCGCGACCCCGCGGCGCCCGCGAAGGTCTACTACCCCGCCGTGACGGCGGCTTCCGTCGGCGTCGCCTGCCTCGACATGGCCGCCTCGGCCAACTGCGGGTACTGGTCGCTGGCCGCCATCGGCGGATCGCCCGCGGTGACCGGCATCACCGGGTTCGTGGAAACCGGCGGCAACGTGTACGGGCTGGTCAGCAGCGGCGCGGTGACCTGCTGGACCATCGCGACGCAGAGCGCCTGCGGCGGCCAGCCGTACGCGCCGATCGCGCCGCCCATCAGCGGCAACTCGTACGTCTACGGCGCGCTGGACGTCGTGGCGGGCAAGGTGTTCGCGTCGTCGTCGAACCCCGGCACGGCACAGGTGCCGTCGCTGGGCTGTTTCGACCCGGCGACGGCCACGGCCTGCGCCGGCTGGGCGTCCTGGCGGCCGACCGGACCGGCGGGCAACTTCACCTACAACGCCTACACGGCGTTCGGCACGACGGGTGCCCCGGTGGGGGTGTGCTCGTCGACGACCGGCGGCACCAACGTCACGACGTGCTACGCCCTCGACGGCTCGGCGCTGCCCGCGCCGCCGGGTGCGGCCGCGCTGCCGAACGGGACGTACGTGTTCAACCCGGAGGTCGTCACCGACCCGAGCGGCCACGTGCGCAGCTACCTCCCGGTCTGGAACGGCGGCATCGCGGGCGCGGCGGTGTGCCACGACTGGACGACGGGGGCGGCGTGCGCGGGGCTGCCCGCGCGGATCACCCACCCCTCGGTGAACGGGGGCGCCACGCGGGATTACGGCTACGCCTACGACCCGCCGTCGGGCTGCCTGATCGGCCTCGGCGACGCGGGCGTGCTGTTCTCGATGGACCCGATCACCGGGGCCACGCCGTGTGTCCGCTCCGGTGGGCAGGTGACCCTGCGGCCGGGTGACTTCTACTGTGACGGCGGAAGTCACGTCCAGGGCTACACGTCCGCGCGGCTGACGGGTGTCGACCCGGCGAACGTCGACTTCGCGGCGTCGCGGGTGACGGTCGTCGACCAGGACGGTGCGGTGGTGCCGACCCCGGGCTTCGCCCCGGACGGCTCGGTCGACCTCACCGGCGTCTCGGTGGCGGCACACCCGTCGATCACCGTGACGACAACCCTGGTGCTGCACAGCGCGGCGGGCTTCAGCGGTTCGCTGGTGGTCGACTTCGCGGGCGACGCACCCCAGGTGTGCTTCCGCACGACGATCTCGGCGGACTGCACGGTGACGTCGGTGGCGAACACGGCGACGGGCACGGATTCGACGGGTTCGTTCAGCTCCAACACGGTGACGCTCCCGGTCGCTCCCGGCGCGTCGTGCACCCCGAAGGTGACCGTGGAGAAGGAGATCTGCACGGCGATCCACCCGGCCCAGTGCGGCCCGGGCGGCGCCGGTCCGTGGGCGAAACAGGCCCCGGTGGGCCTGCTCGGGGTGCTCGCGGCGTCGGCGTACTGGCGGATCACGGTGACGAACCAGGGTCCGGTGGGGATCACGTCCGCGCAGGTCGTGGACACCGTGGAGCCGACCTGCCAGACGGGGCCGTTCGCACTGGCGGCGGGCCAGACGAAGCAGGTGTACTGCGCCACGTACGCGCTGCTGAACCTGTTCCCGATCACCAACAAGGCGAAGGTGACCTACGTACCGGTGAACGTCCCGCCGGGGACACCTCCGTCCACGACGGACTGGTCGTCGGCCAAGGCCTGCTCGCTGCTGTGCAGCCTGTGAGGAGGTGAGATGCCGGCCCGCGGACGTTCTCCGCGGGCCGGCTCACACCGTGACGGCGTCTTCCACGACGGTCTCGGCGGTCTCCGCCGGGACCGCCGGCGCCATCAGGACCGCGCACAGCGGCACGGCCATCGCGATCGCCGCCAGCACGAAGACCGGGAACAGGAAGGAGAACACCTCCGCGCCCGCCGGGTCCGGGGCGTTCGGGTCCATCGTCATCCGGACCGCCGCCATGCCCGTGTAGTGCATGCCCGTCACCGCCGCGCCCATCACGAAGCCGGCCAGCAGCCGCAGCGAAAGGCGGTCGAGGAAGACCGCGAACCACAGCGCGGCGGTCGCCGCCACCACCGCGATCACCACCGAGAGGGCCACCAGGCCACCGTCGTAGCCGAAGTCGCCCTTCACCCGCAGCGCCGACATCCCCGTGTAGTGCATGACATTCACCGCCAAGCCGGTGATGACACCGCCGAGGGCCAGGCGCCACCAGCCGAACTTCGCGCGGCCGCCCACCACCACGAGCCCCGCGAACACCGCCGCCACCGACAGGATCGCCGACAGGACCGTGCGGAAGATGTCGTAGCGGACCGGCATGCCCGGGGTGCTGAAGCCGAGCATGGCCACGAAGTGCATCAGCCAGATGCCGACGCCGCCGATCGAAACGGCGGCCAGCACCAGCCACCGCACGCGGTGGCGGGGATCGGCGGCGTGGCGGGCTTGGACCGCGCACGCCAGCCCGAGCGCGCAGCCGACCACCGACGTCAGGTACGCGAGCACGAGCAGCCAGTGCCCCAGCGCGAAATGCTCCATGGCGAAGTCCTCTCTACAGGTCGCGCAGCCCGTGCAGCACGCGTTCCATCAGGTCGTGGCGCTCGTCCCAGGTGGCCGTGTCCGACAGCGTGTCGCGGACGATCACCAGGTAGTCCTGCATCAGGTCCGACACGAGCACGCGGACCACGCCGAGCGGCAGGGCCAGCAGCGCGGCGATCTCCATCAGCGACCGCGGCCGGACGCACAGCTCGAGGACCTCCGCCAGCGCGCTCGACGTCTGGTAGACGGCCTCGGCCCGGCCGTCGGCGGTGGTCTCGACCAGGGCTTCGACGGCGATTTCGACGGCCGGGGCGGTCCGGCCTTCGGTCCACGCGTAGGGGCGGGCCAGCGCCGGGCTGCGGCGCGGCTCGTCCCCGGGCGGATCGTCGGTCACCGGTGGTCCTGGGCCACCGGTATCTCGCGCGCGGGCACGTCGACCTTCTGCCCCACCCGCTCGACCAGCATCGTCATCTCGTAGCCGACCAGCCCGATGTCGCAGCCGGTCGAGGCGAGCACGACGAGGTTCGAGCCGTCGCCGACGCTCATCAGCAGCAGGAACCCCTGCTCCATCTCGATCACCGACTGCACGACGCGGCCGGCGGTGAACAGCTCGGCGGTGCCGAGGGACAGGCTGGACAGGCCGGCCGCGATGGCCGCGAGCTGGTCGCCGCGTTCCCGGGGCAGGGTGTCGTCGGCCGCCACGAGCAGGCCGTCGGCGGAGACGAGCACGGCGTGCGCGACCCCCGAGACGTCCTGGACGAACCCGTGGACCAGCCAGTTCAGCGTCGCGGACCGTTCGGGCGGCGCGGGGAGCGTCCCGCTGAGGGAGCGGGCCGCCTGCTGGGTGGCGGAGCGCCGGGGGTGCAGTTCCGTCATCGCGGATCCACTTCGTCCTTTCCGGATTGTTCGGCACGCGCGGCGCTTTCCATCCGGGCGGCGCGCATGCCTTGGTAGTGCCGCGAAAGACTGCTGCGCACGGCGGCGGCGTCGCGGAAGGTCCCGCCGGCCTGTTCGCGCGCGCGAGGAACGACGGCGCCGGGAGCGAGCTGCGCCCCGGGCCGCCGGGTGGGCAGGCCGGCATCGGTGAGGTTCCGCGCGGCGGGCGGCTTGAGAGCGCTTTCGGCGGCTTGCCGCGTGCGATCGGCCGGGGTGTCCCAATCGCCGACGGGGGCTGGCGCGGGACGGAAGGTGGGATCGGCGGCGTGGGGATCGGCGGCATGGGTTTCGGCTCGGCTGGGCCGGCTCGCCGCTTCGGCGAAAGAGGTCTGCTCGGCCGGAGCGGCTCGGTGGGCCGCGGGAGTCTCGGCCCGGCTCGCCCACCCTGCTTCGGCTGGGGCGATCCGGTCCGCCGGAACGGCTCCATGTGCGGCGGAAGCCTCTGCGCGGCCCACCTCGGCTGAAGCGATCCGATCCCCCGGCTCCGCCGAAACCACTCCCTGCGGCGCGGAGGTCTCGGCATGGCTCGCCCACCCAGCCTCCGCCGGGGCGATCCGGTCCACCGGCTCGGCAGGAGCGGCTCGGAGCGCCGCGGAAGTTTCCGCGCGGCCCGCCTCGACCGAAGCGATCTCGTCCACCGAGCCCACCGAATCCGCCGGATCCGCTCCCCGCGCCGCGGAAGTCTCGGCACGGCTCGCCCACCCAGCCTCGACCGAAGCGATCCGGTCGGCCGCGGATTCCGCCGTGGCCACCGGGTCCGCCGGTGCCCGGTGGGCGGCGGGACGCTCGGCCGCGGCGTTCTCCTCCGGCTCCGCGTCCGCCGGCCGCTCCCCCGCCGCCGGCCACCGGATCGGTTCCTTTGCTCCGTTGCGGCGGACCACCGGTTTGGCCGGCGGCTCGGTGAACCAGCTCGTCACCACCTGCTCGAAGATCGGCGTCGAAGCCTGGGCCGGCACCTCCGGGGCCACCGGCGGCCGCGGGTGGCCGTTGCGGCCCGCCGGTCCGCGCCGGCCCGCGCCGATCGGGCGGGCCAGGTCCGCCAGGACCAGTGCGCCCGGGACGTGGACGCTCGCCGTCACCCCCGCGTGGCGGCCCGCCGCTCCCGTGGCCCGCAAGCGCACCGTCACGCCGTGCAGGGCCGCCAGCCTGCCGACCACGAACAGGCCCATCCGTCGGGTCGTCTCCGGGCCGACCGTGCCGGCCGCCGCCAGCCGGGCGTTGACCGTCGCCAGCTCCTCCGGGGTCATGCCCAGCCCCTGGTCGACCACCTCGATGAGCAGCCCGCCGTCGGCGCCGCGGTCGGCCGTCAGCGCCACCTTGTGCTCCGGCGGCGAAAAGCGCGTCGCGTTCTCCAGCAGCTCGGCGAGGATGTGCACCACGTCCGCCGCCGCCTCGGGCTGGACCGAACTGCGCGGCGCGTTGCCCAGCGCCACCCGGCGGTAGTCCTTGACCTCCGACGTCGCCGCGCGCAGAAGATCACGCGTCGGCACCGGTTCGCGGCCGTGGCGGACCGGGCGCCCGCCCGCCAGGACGTGCAGGTTCTCGCCGTTGCGGCGCAGCCGGGTCGCGATGTGGTCGATGCGGAACAGCTCGTCGAGCCGGCGCGGGTTGTCCTCGCCCGCCTCGAGGTCTTCGATGATCGACAGCTGCTGCTCGACCAGCGACTGGCTCCGCCGCGACAGCGTCATGAACATCTCGCTGACCTGCTTGCGCAGCTCGGCCTGCTCGACTGCGAGCCGGACCGCCTGGCGGTGCATGTCGTCGAACGCGCGCGCCAGCTGCCCGATCTCCTCGTCGGTCCGGACCCCGCTGCCGGGCACCGCGCGCCAGTCGACGTCGTGCCCCTCGCGGATCTTCCGGACCGTCTCCGGGAGCTGCTCGTTCGCCGCGCGAAGGGCCTCCGCGCGCAGCCGGCGCACCGGCGTGACCAGCGAGCGCACCACCAGCAGCGCGATCGCGAGCGCGCCGAGCAGCGAACCGAGCACCAGGGCCGCGTCGCGCAGCGAATCCGCGCGGGCCCGGTCGGCCGCGGCCGAGACGTCGCCCGCCAGCTTTGCCGCGACGTCGTCCAGCACGGCCGTCACGCCGGTCGTCTCCGCGGTGATCGAGGGTGCGAACGACGCGAGCGGCGCATTGTTCCCGCTCTCCTGCAGGGCGTCGAGGCGGGCCTCGGCGGAACTCGTCGCCGCCTTGAACCGGGCCAGGAGGTCCCCGGAGAGCTGGTGCTCGGCCTGCTCGCCGAGCACCTCCTGCTCGGCCGCGGTCTGCACGACGGCCGGGCGCAGCGAAGCGTCGTCCGGGCTGTTCCGGGCCGCCCGCGCGTAGGTCTCTTCGGTGGCCAGCTCGGCCCGCAGGTGCACCAGCAGCCGGGCGGTTTCGGCGCCGGCCGCGGTTTCGGCACCGGCGTCGGCCGGAACGAAGGCGGGTACGAGGTCACCGAGGGTGGCGATGATGTCGTTGTAGCCGGCGGCTTTCGTGCGGACGTCGCCCCCGCCGGCGCCGGCCGCACGGATCCCGGCGAGCTTGCCCAGCGCGGTGTTCAGCGCCCGGCCGGTGTCGCCCGGCAGCGGCGCGAAACCGGCGTCGCGCTGGACCGCGGCCACCTTCGCGTCGACGGCCGCGGTCAACGTGTCCGGCGCGCCCGCCGGAACCGCGACCGCGGCCACCATTTCCTCGCCCAGCGAGGCGGTCAGGTCGATCGTGTCGTGCAGCACCGGCAGCCGGTCGCGGGCCGCGCTGAGCGCGGTCGCCCGGTCGAGTTCGCCCTGGATCCGGACTTCCGCGAGCGCCACCGCCACCAGGACCGGCAGCAGCAGGACGACGCTGATCTTGGTGCGGACGCTCCAGTGCGCCGGCCACCACGCGGCGTCCGCCGGGCGGCGGGGCGTGGATCTGCTTTCGTGCATGGCGGAATCGCTCGATTCCCAGCCGCGGGTACGGCCGATGTCGAACTCGGACAGGACGAGGAGCCCCAGGGAAGACGTGGCGTTGATCGAGCCGATCAGCAGAAGACATCACCCGCTGCGTGCTTGTCAACCCTGCCCGGCGGCGTTTCGGAACGCCGAGATCTAATTATTTCCCCGTCTCACGGATTGTGTTCCGGCGGTCGCTGCTTGCACACTGTTCAAGGGTGTTCGCGCAGCTCCGAGCCCACCGAGGCGGCAAAACGGGACGCGGCTTCGCACTGGCGGCAGAATTACCCACAGGAACGGGTGGGGCGAATTCCGGCATTGTTCGGACGGTGTGTTATTAATTCCCCGTGACCGATGTGGACGAAGGCGGCAAGCGGGTCGGCTGGGTCGAGCTGTACTTCGACCTGGTCTTCGTGTTCGCGGTGGGACAGGTGGCGCACGGCATCGTCGCGGACCCGCACTGGGCGCGCGCGGCCGCGGCGCTCGGCCTGTTCGCGACGCTCTGGTGGACGTGGATCGGCTTCGCCGTGCTGTACAACCGCCGCGGCGACGACAGCCGCGTCGCCGACCGGCTGTTCGTGCTCGCCGGCACGATCCCCTGCGGGATCGCCGCGACGCAGGCGCACCACGTCTTCGAAGGGCACCCGGCGATCTTCGCCGCGGCGATGGCCGGGGTCCGCCTGATCCTGGCGGCCGCGCACCGGTGGCCGCGCGACGGGATCGACCAGCGGCGGATCAGCGTGGGCTACACGGTTTCGGCGGTCCTGTTCGGCGTCTCGGCCGTCATCCCGCACTCGTGGGCGCTGTGGGCGGTCGCGCTCCTGCAGGAAGCCGGGTTCCTGCTGCTCGGCGACCGTCACGGACGGCAGCGCGGCGAGCGGCCCACGCGCGAAGCCCGGTGGCGGCTCATGCTGGCGCCGCCGCGCGACCCGAACCTGGCGATCGACTCGGCGCACCTCGCCGAGCGGTTCGGGCTGTTCATGATCCTGCTGCTCGGCGAGCTGGTGATCACGGTGGGCACGGCGGCGCTGGAGCGGCCGGCCGACGACCTCGGGTACTGGCTGGCCCTCGCCGGCGGGCTCGTCCTGGCGGGGGCGCTGTGGTGGGTGTACTTCTCCTCGGCGGTGGAGATCTACGAGCGCCTGCTCGGGTTCTCGGGCGGCAACCCGGCGCTGGCGTATTCGCTGTACGCGGGCGGGCACCTGATGCCGGCCTTCGCGCTGGTGCTGATGGCGGCCGGGGTGAATCTGTCCCTGCACGAGTCCCCGCCGAGCGCGGCGGTGTGGTTCACGACGGCGGGCTTGACGATGTACCTGGCCGGCACGAGGGTCTTCGCGGCGGGGTCGCACCGCTGGTACTTCGCGCTGGCCCGGGTGGCGGCCCTGGCGGTGACGGTCAACCTGGCGTTCCTGGACCGCGTGCTGCCGGCCCCGGCGGTGGTGCTGGTGATCGCGGTGTGGGCGGTGGGAACGGCCGCGGTGACGGCGGTGATCCGCCACCGGAGCCTCACCAGCCTCGGTGAAGACCCGGTGGCGTTCTTGCGGCAGGTCGCCGACCAGCACCGGCCCGGCGGGGACGACAAGGACAGCGAGTCCGGCGGCTGACGAAAGCAGGCGACCGGGGTGTCCCGCGGGTCGACGCACCGCGGGCGGGTGCCCCAGCTCGCCTCGCCGGGTTCGCCGGCGCGCGGGTACCCGCGATTCCCGCGGCCAAACGGCGTTTCGCCCGGTTTAGTTTGCGCGACGCAAAAGTGAGCGCGCATCCGATTCATCCGCTTCGACCGCTCCGGCGAACCGCTCGAACGCGACGATCGCGGCCGCCCGCGCCGGGGGGTCAAGGCGGCTCAGGACGCCCGTCAGCACCCGGCGGCGATCCCGGTCGACGCGGTCCACGAGCTGGCGCCCCGGTCCGGTCGGCGCGAGCAGCGTTTCGCGCCGGTTCAGCGGGTTCGGGGCTTTTTCCAGCAGGTTCAGCGCGACCAGCCGATCACACGCCCGGGTGACCGACGACGGGTTCATCGCCAGCTCGCGCGCCACCCGGCCCATGGTGACCGGGGTCCGGCCGACCACCACGCGCAGCGCGCGGAACTGGGTCAGCGTCAGCTGCCCGGTGTTCCGCTCGACGGTCGAGTCGGCGATCAGCACCATCGCCCGCAACGCCGCCAACGCCGCGTCGGCGCCGTCGTGCTCCTGCCACGTTTGCGTCACGCAAGCATGATAGCCGCCGAAAGCGGGTACAGCGATTCCGTGAGCGCCGACGGGACCACGAAAGGAGGCGTCCGCGCCGGTGAAACCGGATCCCGGGCACGTCGAGGCCATGGCCCTGCGCGACTACGTCGAGACCGTCGCCGAGCTGCTGCGCGTCGAACCGGCCGCGTCGTGGAGCGAACCCGGCAGCCCGTCCACCGCCTACATCGCGCTGGCCGACCGGCACGCGGACCGGTTCCTGATGCTGTCGTGGACCGACGGCGACGGGTGGTGCCTGGCCGTGGAACCGGACGGCGCGGAAGAGCCCGCGGTCCTGGTCCGGTGGCCCGAACCGGCGCGGCCCCGGCCCGCGGTGGTGGCCCGCCGGGTCCACGAGGCGCTCACCGAAGCGGCACCGCACGCCAAAGGGAGTACTCATGAGCCAGACAGTCGGTGACTACCTGCTCCAGCGCCTGCGCGAGTGGGGCGTGGACCAGGTCTTCGCCTATCCGGGCGACGGCATCAACGGGCTCGTCGCCTCGTTCGGCAAAGCGGACAACCAGCCCCGATTCGTGCAGGCCCGGCACGAGGAGATGGCCGCCTTCTCGGCCGTCGGCTACGCGAAGTTCAGCGGCAAGGTCGGCGTCTGCATGGCGACTTCCGGCCCGGGCGCGATCCACCTGCTCAACGGGCTCTACGACGCGAAGCTCGACCACGTGCCGGTGGTCGCGATCGTCGGGCAGACCGCGCGCAGCGCGATGGGCGGCAGCTACCAGCAGGAAATCGACCTGCAGGCGCTCTTCAAGGACGTCGCGAGCGAGTACCTCGTCGAGGTCAACGTCCCCGAGCAGCTGCCGAACGCGCTCGACCGGGCGATCCGGACGGCCGAGTCGTCCCGCTGCCCGACCGCCCTGATCATCCCCGCGGACCTGCAGGAGGAGGCGTACTCGCCGCCGCAGCACGCGTTCAAGCAGGTGCCCTCCAGCCCGCCGGGCACGGCGTGGTCGCGGCCGGTGCCGGCCGAGGCCGACATCGACGCGGCGGCCGAGGTGCTCAACGCCGGCGAGAAGGTCGCCATCCTGGTCGGGCAGGGCGCCCGCGGCGCGGCCGAGGAGGTCCGCGAGGTCGCCGGGATCACCGGTGCGGGCGTGGCGAAGGCGTTGCTGGGCAAGGATGTCCTACCCGACGACCTGCCGTGGGTGACCGGCTCGATCGGGCTGCTCGGCACCCGCCCGAGCTACGAGCTGATGCGCGACTGCGACACGCTGCTGATCGTCGGCTCGAACTTCCCGTACAGCCAGTTCCTGCCGGACTTCGGCCAGGCGCGGGCCGTGCAGATCGACCTGGACGGCCGGCTGATCGGGATGCGGTACCCGACCGAGGTCAACCTCGTCGGCGACAGCGCGGCCACGCTGCGCGCACTCCTGCCGAAGCTGACGAGCAAGCCGGACCGGGCGTGGCGCGAGACGATCGAAAAGAACGTCGCCTCCTGGTGGGAGACCGTCGAGAAGGAAGCCGCCGTCGACGCCGACCCGGTGAACCCGATGGCGATCGTGTCCGAGCTGTCGAAGCGGATCCCGGAGAACGCCATCGTCACCGCGGACTCCGGCTCCTCCACCAACTGGTACGCCCGCAACCTCCGCATCCGCGGCGACATCCGCGGGTCGCTGTCGGGCACCCTGGCCACGATGGGGCCGGCCGTGCCGTACGCCATCGGCGCCAAGTTCGCCCACCCCGACCGGCCGGTGATCGCCCTCGTCGGCGACGGCGCCATGCAGATGAACGGCCTCGCCGAGCTGATCACCATCGCGCGCTACCACACGCTGTGGAGCGATCCGCGCTGCGTGATCTGCGTCTTCCACAACAACGACCTCAACCAGGTCACCTGGGAGCTGCGCGCGATGGGCGGCGCGCCCAAGTTCGAGGAGTCCCAGACCCTGCCGGACGTCGACTACGCGGGCTTCGCCCTGTCCCTCGGCCTCGCCGCCGTCACGGTCGACAAGCCGGACCAGCTCGCTTCGGCCTGGGACACGGTGCTCACCGCGGGCAAGCCGGCGGTGCTGGACGTCCGCTGCGACCCGGACGTGCCGCCGATCCCGCCGCACGCCACCTTCGAGCAGGTGAAGTCGGCCGCTCAGGCGGTGCTGAAGGGCGACCCCGACGCGTTCCACCTCGTGGCGCAGGGGGTCAAGACGAAGCTGCAGGAGTTCCTGCCCGGGAAGAACCGGTGACGCGCGGGGTCGCGGCGGCGCGCGCGGTGTGGGGCGGCGGGATCGTGCTCGCCTCGCGTTCCCTGCCGATCCCGCGGAAAGTGGCGCTGGCGCTGGGGATCCGGCACCTCGCCCAAGCCGCGGCCGTCCTGCGGCGGCCGAACGGCCTGATGGCCCGCCGGGGCTGGACGCTCGACGCGGCGCACAGCGCCAGCATGCTCGGACTGGCCGTGGTGTCGCCGCGGTGGCGGACCGCGGCGCTGGCGAACGCGGTGGTCGCGGCCGCCTGGGCCCGCGCGGCCCGTACCGGAGAACGGAGGCAAGCATGAACCAGGTCGTCGTCGTGACCGGAGCCAGTGGCGGTATCGGCCGCGCCGTGGCGCGGGCGTTCGGGGCCCGGCAGGCCCGGGTCGCCCTGCTGGCACGCGGGAAGGAAGGCCTCGAAGCCGCCGCGGAAGACGTCACCCGAAGCGGGGGGACGGCGCTCGCCATCCCCACCGACGTCGCCGACTTCGACCAGGTCGACGCCGCCGCTTCCCGGGTCGAGCGGGAACTCGGCCCGATCGACGTGTGGGTGAACGTGGCGTTCACGTCGGTGTTCGCGCCGTTCGCCGAGATCGAGCCGGCCGAGTTCCGCCGCGTCACCGACGTGAGCTACCTCGGCTACGTCCACGGCACGATGGCCGCCCTGCGCCGGATGAAGCCGCGCGATCGCGGCACGATCGTACAGGTCGGCTCGGCGCTGGCGTACCGCGGAATCCCGTTGCAGAGCGCGTATTGCGGTGCGAAGCACGCGATCCAGGGGTTCAACGAAGCCTTGCGCTGCGAGCTGCTGCACGACGGCAGCCACGTCCGCACGACGATGGTGCAGATGCCGGCGGTGAACACGCCGCAGTTCTCCTGGGTGCGGTCCAAGCTGCCGAACCAGGCCCAGCCGGTGCCCCCGATCTACCAGCCGGAGGTGGCGGCGCGCGCGGTGTTGCACGCGGCCGATCACCCGCGTCGTCGCGAGTACTGGGTCGGCGGGAGCACGGTCGGCACGCTCATCGCGAACGCTGTCGCGCCGGGCGTCCTCGATCGGTACCTCGCCCGGACCGGCTACCGGTCGCAGCAGACAGGAGCCACGAAGCCGTCGGACCAGCCGGAGAACCTGTGGTCGCCCGCGGATCGCGCGCGGGATTTCGGTGCGCACGGCCAGTTCGACGACAAGGCGACGCCGAGGAGCGGGCAGCTGTGGGCGAGCCGGCACCACGGCGTGGTCGCCGCGGCCGGCGGTGCGCTGGCCGCGACGGCGCTGGCGGTGTGGCGGCGGGCAAGGTCGTGACCGGGCTCAGCCGGCCGGTCACCATCGCGGGCGCGCCGGAGCTTGGCCGGCTGGACGCCCTCACCCCTCTTCGACCGAGACTTCCGTCATCACGTACCCCTCGGGAACGTGCACCAGGGGGTGGCCGCCCGGCCCGAACACCTGGATCCTGAGCGAGACGGTGAATGCCTCGCTCTCGAGGCGAAACCGGTCGCGAGGGGCGAACCCGTAGCCCGCCTCGAGAGCAGCCCCGCGGAGCTTCTCGCGCACTTCGGCTTCGGTGCCGGGGCGCAGGGTCTGCACGGTCACCTCGGGATGGAAGGCGATGACGTAGTACTTATTCCTCAGCTCCCGGATGACCTGGCCGTCGCGGGCGCCGATCCGGTCGGCGAGCGCGAAGTACCGGCGGAACCGGCGGCGGGCCATCAGGTCCAGCATGGAGAAGTAGGCCGCCCACGCCAGGACGGGCGCGATCAGGAACGCCCAGAACCCGCTCCGCCAGTCTCCCGTCGCGAGGGGAAGCCCGACGGCGCTCGAGACGAAGAACAGCAGCACCCAGCAGCAGCAACCCCGCATGCGGCCCCTCTCGCCCGCACGCAGGTTAACGCCGATTCGCCGCCCGGTCACCGCGATCCGGCCGGTGCCGCCGGACATCGGCCGAAAGGACGAGCCCACGGCGGCCGAACCGCCCCTTCGGCCGAGGTGACCTGCCCCCGCCCTCCCCTAGCTTGATCGTCAGGCGGGGAGGAGGGGACCATGAAGTTCACCGCCAAGCGAGTCGTCGTCACCGCGGCCGTGGCCGGGGCCGCGGTGGTCGCCGTCGGGGCGACCGTCATCGCCACCGCCGCCGATCCCGTCTCGCCCGAAATCACCAGCTCGGCCCCGGCCGATGCCGGGCACGAGAACGAAGGCAAGTACACCACCGGGGACTACGTGCTCAACGTGCACGAACTCGACGACGGCGGCGACGGCATCACCACCGCCATCGGGCCGCACACCACGTACTACTCGAAAACCCTGCACGGCAACGGAAACCGGAAGGCCACGGTCGTCAAGTTCTCGGCCGGGCCGGACTCCGACGCGCCGATCGTCTTCAGCTACCCCGTTCCCGCGCCCGGCCGGGTCGTCGACTGCGTGGCCTCCGGGACCGAGGCCGCGCCGCAAGTGCGGTGCGAGACGAGGTTGCCCGCGAGGTGATCGGCTCGGTACAGTCCGAAGCAACGCCGCGTTGCCCCTTCGAACCCGGGAGCACGACGTGCGTTTTCTCCTCTACCTCGCCGCTGTCCTGCTCTGCGCGCCCACCGGCAGCGCGCAAGCCGCCACCACGCAGAAGTGGCCCGGCGATCCCGCCGTCGCCGTCGCCAATCCCGCCGGGGTGCTCGGCGACAACGTCAGCGGGCTTTCCTTCGACGGGCCCGATGTGCTGTGGGCCGTCAAGAACGGCCCGGGCACCCTCCACCGGCTCGTCCGCTCGGGCAGCGGCTGGCGCCCCGCCGACGGCTGGCCGGCCGGCAAGCGGCTGCGCTACCGGGACGGCAGCGGCGACCCGGACGCCGAAGGCGTCGTCGTCACACCCGACGGCCTGTTCGCCGCGACCGAGCGCGACAACGACGGCGACGGCAGCCTGCTGAAAGTGCTGCGGTACGACACCGCATCGACCGCGAGCGAGCTCGACGCCACCGCGGACTGGGATCTCACCGACGACCTGCCCGCCGTCGGCGACAACGGCGGTTTCGAAGGCATCACCTGGATCCCGGACGCCTTCCTGACCGCCGGCGGCTTCCGCGACGACCACACCAAGGCGCTCTACGACCCGGCGGCCTACCCCGGCCACGGGACCGGCCTCTACTTCCTCGGCCTCGAAGACGAAGGGCGGATCTACGCCTACGCCCTGGAGACGGCCGGCGGCGGTTTCACCCGGGTGGCGTCCTTCCCGGCCGGCTTCCCGAAGGTGATGGAGCTGGAGTTCGACCCGGCGACCGGCAGCCTCTGGTCGGTCTGCGACGACACCTGCTCCGGCAAGTCGGCGACGCTGAAGCTCTCCGGCGGCGAGTTCACCGTGACCGCGACCTACGCGCGGCCGGCGAAGATGCCGGACTACAACAACGAAGGGTTCGCGATCGCCCCGGCCTGCGCCGCCGGGCGCCGCGCCGTCGTGTGGTCCGACGACGGCAACGACGGCGGCCACGCCCTGCGCACGGGGACGCTGCCCTGCGGCTGACGCGCCCTCAGCCGCCGTGGCCCGGGCCGGTGTTCGCCTCCGCGACCTTGGTGAACCCGGCCGGGACCCGCGGGGTGTTGACCGTCTGCACCAGATCGGGCGTCCGCGGCAGGAACGCGAGGTCGCTGGTCGTCCTGCGGCCGTCCGCGTCCGTCGTGATCCGGTACACCGGCAGGTACGTGGTGGCATCGACCCACAGCTCCCCCGCGGCGTAACCGAGCTTGAGCACCCGGTGCCCCTGGTACTCGCCCGACCCGACGATCTCCTGCCCGCTGATCGACCTCTTGATCCGGTCGACGAAGTTCGTCTTCGGCGGCAGCTCGCCCGCCACGTGACCGGGCAGCTTCGTGTCCTCTGTGGAGTAAGTGCGGTCCTGGTGGTTCACCGTCGTGTCCAGCAGGTGCGCGGCGTGGTCGATCACCGGCGAGCTGTCCCACGCCTCGATCCGGGTGCCGCCGGTGCCGTAGACCCAGTACTGGCTCATCGTGACCTGGTCCTGGTACCAGACCGTGCCCTCGTCGTGGTCGACGATCCGGTAGACGTACCCCGGGCCGCCGTCCAAGGCTGCCGAAACCCGCTCGACGACGTAGGCCGCGGTGCGGACTTCCGGGGCGTCACCGGGGTGGCCTGCGATGAGCGTGGCCGCCACCACCGCCAGCACGCCGGTCCCGGCCGCACCGCGGGCGACCAGGGTGCGCCGCCGCGCCCGGCGGGCCCGCCCGAGGACGACGTCGGGGTCGGTCCGGAAGGTTTCGCCGTCGACGGCCCGCCGGAGGTCTTCGCGGAGCCGGTTCTCCTGTTCGGTGTTCACAGCTTGGTCCCCGTCCGGTCGAAGAAGGATTTGAGAGCGGCCAGCGCCCGGGAGCTCTGGCTCTTCACGGTGCCCGTCGAGCAGCCGAGCACCGCCGCCGTCTCCCGCTCGGACAGGCCCTCCAGGTAGCGCAGCACCACCGTCGCGCGCTGCCGCAGCGGCAGCGTCAGCAGCGCCTGCCGGAGCCCGTCGCGCCGGACCACGTCGTCGGAGGGATCGGCCACGGCGGGTTCGTCGGCGAACTCCGCGACCGGCACCGAGCGCTCCCGCCGCCGCCAGCGCCCGCGCACCTCGTTGAGCAGGATGCGCCGGACGTAGGCGTCCGGGCTGTCGGCCTGCCGCACCCGCCGCCAGTGCTGGTAGGCCTTGACCAGCGTGTCCTGGACGACGTCGTCGGCCAGGTGCCGGTCACCGCAGAGCAGGTACGCACTCTGGTGCAGCGGTGTCGCCCGGCTGCGCACGAACTCGCGGAACTCCGCGTCGCGGCCGGTCTCGGCGTCCTCTGTCTGCTTCACACCGGAATAGATGTGCTCGCGGGGCGGAAAGTTGTCAGCCGGCCGGAGATCACAGCCCGAGGGCGCTCACGAGCAGCGCGGCCACCGCGGCCCGGTGTTCGGGGCTGTCCGCCCACCGCAGCCGGCGGCCGGCCTCGACCACCACACCGAAGCCCGCGTGCACCAGCACCCGGGCCTGGCGGGCATCGAGTTCCGGGCGGGCTTCGCCCAGGTGCTGCTCCCACACGGCGATGTGCTCGCGCTGCGCGGCGACCAGCGGGCGGCGCAGGGCGTCGGGCAAGCCGGCGATTTCCGCGTTGGCCACGCTGTTGAGGGCACTGTGCTCGAAGCTGTAGGCCACGTACGTCGCCGTCAGGGCGCTCAGGGCGCCGTGCGGATCGGTCGTCCCGCGCAGGTTGTGCTCGACGGCCTGGGCCAGCAGCGCCGCGGCTTGCAGGCAGGCCGCCGCCAGGATGTCGGCCTTGCCCGGGAAGTACCGGTAGAGCGCGGACGGCACCAGGCCGACCGCCTCGGCGATCCGGCCGTTCGTCACGGTGGCGAACCCGTCCCGTTCGAACAGCGGGACGGCGGCCGCGAGGATCTCCGACCGCCGGGTCCGGGGCACCGGCGGCGCGGGGATCTCGACGAAGGGCGCGTGCGCCGCGGCGGGGCCGGTGGCGGCCACCCGGCCCGCCGCGGCCCGCAGCAGGTCCCCGACCCGGCGCCGGCCGATCGAGTTGTGGTGCGTCGTGACCGACCCGATGGCCCCCAGCGCCGCCACGGCCCGCAGGTGCTCGCCGGGCCACGGGTGCTCGCGCCGCACCGCCGCCGCCACGCGCTCGACGACGTGCGCGAACTTCCCGGCAAGCAGCCGGCGGTCTTCGCGCTCGAGGTACCGGGCCTCCCACCGGTACACGCCCCCGGTCTCCCGGTGGGCGACGGTGACACCGGTGACGGCGGCGAAGATCTCCGCGAGGGGCGCGTCCGGGGCCACCTCGGCGAGCGCGGCGACGAGCCGGTCCGCCATGACGTTCGCACACTCGGCGAAGAGCGCGTACTTGTTCGGGAAGTGCCGGTACAGGGCGGCCGCGGTGATGCCCACGCGCGCCGCGATCTCCTCCATGGACGCCGCGTGGTAGCCGCGCTCGCTGAACACCGCGGCGCCCGCCTCGACGATGAGCTGCCGCCGGTTGCGGGGCCGGACGGCCGCGGCCGGCTCGGCGGTCACCGCGGCCACCAGGACGAAGTGCGCGGGGCCATGCGTGTCAGTCAACCACAGGCTGGCGAGGTCTTGCCGACCCGCGAGTCACCTTTTATGTTAATGAGGAATCTCCTCTCAAGCACCGCTCATACCCAGTCTGACCGGCTACTGCCTACCAAGGAAGCTAGGTAAGTAAATGAGCAATCTCAGCAGGAGGAACGCCCTTTCACTCGGCGTGGCGCTGGGCCTGGTGGGCGCGGCGAGCGTCGTCCCGGCCTGGGCGTCGACGACCGCGACCGACCCCTGGTGGGTCTGGGACGACGAAGTGGACCGCCTGATGGCGGGCGTCCTCGACACCGGCGGGGTCCCCGCGGTCAACACCGCCCTGCGGTCGTGGGTGGACAACGCCGACCCGCTGCCCACCGGCCTGCCCGCCGACGTCGCCGCGTGGCTCCAGGGCGCCAACCGGCTGCCGTCCTGGGCCGACCCGGCCAAGCTGCGCCGCGCCGCGGACTTCAACCGGCGCAAGGACACCTACTTGTTCATGCTCTACGGCCTGGGCAGCGGCATCATGAGCACGGTGATCCCGCGGGAGGCCCGGTCGGTCTACTGGTCCGCCGGGGGTGCCGACATGCAGGACCGTGCGGCCAAGACGTTCACCTTCGGCTACGACCTGAGCGAGGCGCACGCGTTCGAGCCCTCGGGCCAGTTCGTGGTCACGGCCAACAAGACGCGCCTGGTGCACGCCGCCGTGCGCCACCTGCTGCCGCAGTCGTCGCACTGGCGGGCGGTCGCCGACGAGCGGGTGCCGATCAGCAACGGCGACATCCTGGTCACCTTCCACAGCCTCGGCACCTTCGTGCACCGGAAGCTCAAGGAGTGGCACGTCCCGATGTCCGCCGCGGACGAGGACGCCTTCCTGCACCAGTGGCAGGTCGCCATCCACCTGCTCGGCGTCCGGGACGAGTTCATCCCGAAGACGTGGGCCGAGGCGGACACGCAGTCGGCCCAGGTGCTCACGCCGCTGCTCGCCCCGACGCCCGAAGGCAAGGAACTGGCCGCGGACCTGCTCGGCCTGACCGCCCAGATCGACCTGGGCGTCACCCGCGGCTTCCTCAACGAGTTCGTGCGGTACGTGCTCAGCAACGAAGTCGGCGACTGGCTCGGCCTGCCGCGCGACTACGCGGCAGCCACCCTGGTCCGCACCGGGTGGCCCGCGTACATCGCCTTCCGGGAGGGCTTGCTGCCCATCGCCCCGGCGGGCTTCTACCTCTTCGACCAGTTCATCCGCGCGCTCGCCATGCTGTTCCTCAACAAGGGCACGTCTTCGACGAGCACGCCCATCACGATCCCCACCGGAAACCGGCCCGGCGCCTGAAAAAGCGCCGGGCCCGCCGGGGTCAGGCCGGTCCCCGGCCCCACAGCCGCCAGGTCTGGTTGAGCGGGCTGTTCTGGGTGACCGGCTTGCACGTCCACTGGATCACCTGGGCGCGCGCGGCGGTGGAAACGCCGTTGACGTCGACGCACTTGCCGCTGTGCCGGGCGACGAGCTGGTAGTCGTGGGAGTCGTTGCCGCCGTAGGTGACCCGCCGCGGCGAGAACTGCTGGTTCGTCGCGCCGTCGGTGCAGGTGCGCTGCTGGACGGCGGTACCGTCGGCGGCCGAGGCACCGGCGACTTCGAGGCACTTGCCGCTCTGCTGGTTGACGACCGTGTACGTGCCCGCGGCGCCGGCCACCGGCCGGAAGTTCCACTGTTGCTGGGCTCCGCCGTCGCAGACGTCCTGCTGCTGCCGGTTGCCGTCGGCGGTGCCCAGGTCGGTGTTGTCCAGGCACTGCTGGGAATGCTGGGCGACGGCGACGGTCTGGAAACCGCTGTCCGACGGCGGCAGCAGGGTGATGCTCAACGCGTCGTCGACCGTGGTGTGCGGCAGGTTCACGGTCAGGGCGTTGCCGGAAACCGTGGCCACGGAGTCCTGGATGGTGACCGGGCTCTGGACCGCGGCCCCGCCGTTGTACGGGATCCGCTGGACGATCACCCGCACCTGGTTGTTCTGGACCACACCGGAGGTGGTGTCCAGCCGCTGCAGGGCGACCGCGACGTTCCCGGTCGTGCCACCGCCGCCGACCAGGATCCTCGCCACCCCGGCCGCTTTCGTGGCGAACGGGTCGTAGCCCGGGCTGGGTTTGGTGGCCACGAGCTGGCCGGTCTGCGAGGCGTAGAAGCGGTAGGCCCACCACTCGCCCTTGGGCTGGTACCGGCCCGCGGAATTGCGGACGAGCAGGTTGCCGAGGTCGTTGTGCAGGTTGCCGCCGCTGGCCCAGTTGGCGCGCAGCCCGTCGGCGCCGGCGCGTTCGAGCCGGGCGATGTACCAGGCGCCGTCGCCGGGGTTCTGCTCGTTCGACGCCCCGTATTCGTTGATCTGGTAGGGCTTCGGGTGCGGGATGCCGCGCGAGCCGAGTGACGCGTCGGCCGCGGCGACGTTCGCCACCGGGTCACCCGGCAGCGAGTGCCAGCTGACGATGTCCGGCACGGTGTTGGAGCTGCGGACGAAGTCGAGGTACTGCGTCCACCAGCTCCCCGAGGTCGACGGGACCCCGGCGAGGCTGGGGCCGACGATCGACTGCGCCGGGAAGGCCGCCCGGATGCGCTGGTAGGCGCGCTGCCACATGGCGAAGTACTGGCTCTGCGGCCGGTTCCAGAACAGCGAGATGTTGGGCTCGTTCCAGATGTCCCACTCCACCGGGGCACCCGTCGCCCGGACGTCGCCGATCAGGCGGGTGAGGAAGTTGTCGTAGTCGGTCCAGTCGCCGTTGTCGCCGGGGAACCGGGAAATCGGGTAGCCGTCGGCGCCCCAGAGGTCGTGCACGAGCAGGACGAACTGCCCGCCGAGCGACCGGGTGCGCAGCAGCTGGGCGCGGGTGGCGTTCCACCGCCGGTCGTACTTGCCCGACACCCAGCCGCCCGGGCTGTCGAGCTGCGCTCCCCCGGCCCGCATCGCCTGGAAGTTCACGTCCCGGTAGAAGTGGTCGGGCGGCCCCGCCGCGTTCTCGGTCATGCCGTAGATCCACCCGGAAGCCCGGTACGTGGGCGAGCCGCCGACGGCGGAGAAGTCGACCGAGACCGACTCGTCCGCGGCCTGGGCCGGCGCGGGAAGGGCCACGGCGGAGGCACCGGTCAGTGCGCCGGTGATCAGGAGGGCGGCCAGGCCACGGCGAGCGCGGGGCCGCTGACGCGAGAGGTCCACAGACGACTCCTTTGGCGGTGGACGTGCGGGGGACGACCCGGTCATCGAACCGGTTCGACCAGTGAGGAACTTACGCCGCAGGGAAATCAGCGACAATCGGCCAAATGGAGGCGAACCGGTTCGGTGGCGGTCTGGCCATGGTGTGGTCCAGTGCGGTGCACCCGCCGCCCGAAGCTTTCGGTGACCCACCACCCCGAAGCCGGATTGTGACGACGGACGGTAGCGCCGCGTCAAGGCGGGAAAGCGTGCCTTGACCCGGCACCACCGTCCGCGTGCGGGCTTCGGATCGGGGTGGCGGGGGGAGGTCTGGGTGGGGGGCCGGGGGGGTCTGGCCCCCGCCGGGAGGGGAGGAGGTCTGGGCAGAGAGGCCGGGGTGGGGAGGCCTGGTGGAACGGTCTGCGCGGGGAGGCCGGGGCGAGGAGGCCTGGTGGAACGGTCTGCGCGGGGAGGCCGGGGCAGGAAGGTCTGGTGGAACGGTCTGCGCGGGGAGGCCTCGGCGGGGAGGTCTGGGCGAGGAGGCCCGGGCGGGGTCGCGTCGGCTCGGACCTGAAGCTTCGGGGTCGTGATCACCAAAAGGGGCTTTCCCCGCGTCGCCAAGCCGCGGGGAAAGCCCCTTTCGTCCGCTCCAGCGGCTTTACCGGTAGCCGGCGGCCACCACGTTCGCCTGCACCGCGTTCTCGGTCGCGTCCGAGGGGTAGCCCGCGACCATCGCACCTTCGTAGAACGTCCCCGCGCTCAGGTTCGCCCCACCGCCGGGCTTGCAGCAGTCGCCGCCGCTGCCCAGGATGATCGCGCCCTGCTTCTTCATCGGGCTGTAGCCGCCGGGGAGGCCGCCGTCCCACATCGTCGTGAGGCTGCCCGACTGGGCGTTGCTGCCCTTGAGCGCGAAGCGGGACGTGCCGTTGTTCTTCAGCATCGCGGTGACGAACTTGCTCGGCAGCGCGCGCTGGTTCGGGTTCCACTGCTGGCTGCCGCCGGGGTACAGCCCCCACTCGAGATCGGCCTGGACCCACGGGCCCGAGCCCTGGCAGCCGCCGAACCAGCACTCCGTGCCGAAGTTGATCGCGTCCATCGCGCCGGCCGCGTCGGCCTTCCGGGTCGTTTCGCTGTTGCCGTAGTCGAAGCAGCAGCCGCTGTTGACGTGGGTCCCGCTGGTCACCATGTACATGCCCTCGGGAGCGCTGCCGGTCGGTACCCCGGTCGTGTGGCCGTCGCGCCAGTAGCTGTTGCCGGGGTTGATGTACAGCGAGTACGCCTTCGCGCCGCCGACCGTGAGCGACTCCGACGTGGCCTTCGCCGGACTGCTCTGGTTGGACCCCGGGACCACGGTCGAGCCCTGGTACCACAGGTCGTTCCCGCGTCCGGACTGGTCGTAGACCACGGTGATCACGCAGGATGTGCCGGTGCAGAAGGAATCCTGGGCGACCGCGTCGGCGGTGCCGCCCGCCGCCCGGACGCCGATGTTGCGGGTCGTGTTGTCGGACGAGCGCCGGACCTGGTACAGGTTGCCGGCGTAGGTGCCGTAGAGCGCGCGGGCCGTGCTGTGCGCGGCGACGCACGGCGTGCCGCCGGACGCGTAGATGTCGCACGGCGCCGTGCCGGACGGGGGCGGCGGGGTCGTCCCGCCGGTCCACTGCTGGTTGCTGCCGCCGTGGCAGGTCCACAGGACGACCGCGGTGCCGTTAGCCGTGCCGGCGCCGGTCACGTCCGGGCACAGCCCCGACTGGACGCCGCTGATCGTGCCGTCGGCGTTCTGCCGCCACTGCTGGTTCGCCCCGCCGTGGCACGACCAGATGATGGCGGCCGTGCCGGGCGAGGTCCCGTTGCCGGAGGCGTCCACGCAGCGCGTGCCGTTCATCGTCCGCAGCTCGCCCGCCGCGGTGAACTCGTAGGCCTGCCCGGCCGCGCCGGTGCAGTCCTGGATCTCCAGCGTCGCTCCCTGGGTGTCGGTGCCGCCCTTGACGTTCAGGCACCGTCCCGACGCCGCGCTCACCAGGGGCGCCGGCGCGGCCGAAGCGGGTATCGCCCCGGCCAGCGCCGTCACCACCATCGCGGCCACCACCACGAACACGCGCACGAATCCTCCTCGGGTCGGCCGTCCTGGAGTGGACGGCGGCGTCACGCCGACTTGCGCGGCACCAGCTCGGTGTCGAGCACCGTGCTCCGGCGCGGGGCCGCGCCGTCGATCATCGCCAGCAGTTCGGCGGTCATCCGGGCGCCCATCTCCTCGACCGGCTGGCGCACGGTGGTGAGCGGGGGGTCCGTCCAGCAGCTGATCGGCAGGTCGTCGAACCCGACGAGGGCGACGTCCTCGGGCACCTTCCGGCCCGCGCGGCGGAGCGCGCGCAACGCCCCGACCGCCATCATGTCCGAGGCCGCGAAGATCCCGTCGACGTCCGGACGGCGGCTGAGCAGCCGGGCCGCCGCGTACTCGCCGGAGGCCTGCCCGAAGTCGCCGCACACGACGAGGCTCTCGTCGTACCGGCCGGCCCGGGTCATCGCCTGCCGGTAGCCGAGCAGCCGGTCGGCGCCCGCGGTCATGTCCTGCGGCCCGGCGACGGTCGCCACGACCTGGCGGCCGCCGTCGAGCAGCCGCTGGGTCGCCAGCCGCGCCCCGCCCTGGTTGTCGGCGTCGACGTACGGCAGCCGGCCCGTGCGGCCGGCCTGGACCGGCCGGCCGCCGAACACCACCGGGATGCCGAGCCAGTCCAGGTCGAGCGGGCGGCGGCCGTGCATGCCGACGACGAGCGCGCCGTCGACGTGCCCGCCGTCGAGGTACCGCACCACCGGCGACTGGTAGTCGTCGGTGGCCGGCACGGTGAGCAGCACGAGCTGCACCCCCACCGCGGTCAGCTCCCGCCCGACCCCCGCGGCGATCCGCGGGAAGTACGGGTCGGTGAACAACCGCGGCACTTCCTCGCAGACCACCAGGGCGATCGAGCCGGTGTGCCGCGCGCTGCTCGCCTTCGCCGCCCGCTGCCGGGCGTAGCCCAGCGCCAGCATCGCGGATTCCACCTGCTTGCGGCGTTCCGGGCTCACCCGCGGGAAGCCGTTGAGCACGCGGGAGGCCGTGGCGATGGACACCCCGGCCGCCCGCGCGACGTCGGCCAGGGTGGGCCGGAACCCCGACGGTTCGACGATGGACACGGGCTCAGGCGCGCTGGAGCTGGAACCGCTGGTTGGGGTTCCCGGTGAACGTCCACTGGGAGATCCGCGCGCCGTCGGCGGTCGAGACTCCCCAGACGTCCAGCGCCAGGCCGCTCATCCGGTTGACCAGGCTCACCGCGCCGCTGCCCTGGTCGACGACCCGCCACTGCTGGGCGGTGGCGTTGGTGTCGGCCTGCTGGCTGATGTCCGCGCCGGTGTTCGCGTTCGCCGCCTGGAGCACCAGGCCGCTGTTGCGCGCCCGGACCCGGTAGTAGCCGTCACCGGAATCGACGAAGTCGAACTGCTGGCCGAGCCCGCCGTTGGCCGACTCCTGCTCGATGAGCGCGCCGGCCGCCGTCGAGGCGCCGGTGATCCCGACGAGCTTGCTGCTGTGCTGGGCCACCAGCTTGTAGTTCACGCCGGTCTGGACGGGCGGGTTCGGCGGCTGGGTGGAGGAGTCGAACTGCGTGATGAACTTCCACACCTCGCCGGAGGTCCAGGTCTGCCAGCCGCTGCAGCTGCAGCCGTCCCGCGGGCCCGGGTCGTGCCCGCCGTCGAAGGCGCCCCAGACGACCGGGTAGCCGGCCCGGCAACCGGAGTAGGCGGTGACGATGTGGGTGTGGCTGCCGCTCGAGGGCTCCGGCGGGTTCTGCGGGGTGCAGCCGTTGTTCCGCACGAACTGGTCACGCAGCTGACGGCCGGAAGCGATGGGCAGGACGTTGTCGTTGATGCCGTGCATCCCGATGTAGGCGACGGGCTGGGTGCCGCCGCTGCAGCCGCTGAGGTTCGCGCCGGAGTAGACGGCGACCGCGCGGAAGACCGTCGGCCGGGCGCAGGCGAGCGCGTAGCTCATCGCGGCGCCGTAGCTGAAGCCGCCGGCGAAGACCTGCGAAGTGTCGACGCACAGGGCGCCCTCGAGCTGCTTCAGCAGGTCGTCGATGAAGGTGACGTCCTGGCCGCCGGGGTTGGCCCAGCCGTTGCCGTTGCCCTGCGGGGCCACGAAGATCGTGTTGTTGCCCGAGCTGTCGGCCAGCCGGCGAAGCCCGTAGTAGGACCAGTTGTAGCCGTCGGTCCCGCCCGAGTCGACGTCGTTCATCGTTCCGCCCCGCCAGTGCAGGCCGACGAACAACCGGTAGGAGTGGTTGTTGTCGTAGTTGGCCGGGACCCGCAGGATGTAGCTGCGGTTCTGGCCGCCGCTGGAGATCGTGTGGTTGCCGCTCGCCAGCCCGGGCGCCTTCCCGCACCCCGCGGTGCCGGCGGCCGCGGTAGCCGGGGCCGCCACGGTGGCCGGGGCGGCCTGCGCTGTCCCGCCCCCCAGCAAGGCGAGCACGGCTCCGATCACGGCGGAGGCGAACAAGGATCTCTTCACCATCACGGGGGCTCCCTCTGTCTACGGACGTCGTCGTCGGCCTCCCGGGCCGGGGAAGATCCCGGGAGCGTATAAGTCCACAATGGAATGTTCAGCGAGTGTGCTCACCGGCCGAAGAGCCGGCGCTGGATCTCCCGGCGGTAGTCCTCCAGGGTGTTGTCCAGGTGGACGCCGGCGGCGTGGGCCGCCGCGTCCGGGTCGCCGTCCCGGATCGCCCGGTAGATCGCGGTGTGCTCGTCGATCGCGCCCGCCGCGTGCCCACCGATCGCGCCGGACATCCCGATGATGTTCGACTGGCGTTGCAGGCGGCGGGCTTCGCGCACGGACGCGACGAGGAACTGGTTGTGCGACGCGGCGGCGATCCCGGCGTGGAAGTCGTCGTCGCCCCGGTCGAACAGCGAGTACTGCCCGGTCAGGTGGCCGTGCCGGCAGGTTTCGGCGGCGGCCTCGATCGCGCGCAGCTCCGCGGGAGTGGCGTTGGCCGCCGCCAGGCGGCTCGCCGCGGTCTCCTGGATCCGGCGGAACTCGAAGAGCATGTAGACGTGGTCGAGATCGGCGGGCATGAAGAACGCACCCCACCGGGATCCGCCGAGCATGCCCTCGTCATCGGAGACATACAGCCCACGTCCTTTGTGCGCTCGCACCCGGCCGATGGCCGAGAGGATCTTGACGGCCTCCCGCACCATGGTCCGGCTGGTTCCCATCCGCGCCGCCAGCTCGTTCTCGGTCGGCATCCGGTCGCCGGGCCGCAGTTCCAGTTCGGCGATCAGCCGGAGGATCTGCTCCGCCACGACTTCGTAGCCGGGGCGGTACGGGACAGGCGGTGCTACTTCCTCGTCACGGGTCACGCAATGAGTATGACTCAGTAACTCCGGGCAGCACCTTACCTCGCCGACCCACCACCCGGTCAATCTTTGTCAGAGCGGATTGAAAGTTACACCCACAGCGCCGGGTGCAGGGGCGATACGGAGCAATGGGCCACCTCCTCGCTTGACGCCGGGCAGGCGCACTGTTCTCATGGATCACCGACACACCAACGGAAACTCCCTGAGTCACGTCGAAACTTTCGATCGCGGTCCGAGCCTTACCGCGTCGAATGAGTCGGACACATCCTGCCCGGTCCGCCACCGGACGGAGGCCGGCCCCGGCACCGCGCCGCGGGCGGCTGACCGCCGGGTGCCGGTGATCAGTACACAGTGGACGGTTGGGCGCCCCCGACCGCCGCCTCGTTCCGGAGAGGTCCCCGCCCATGCCGTCGCGCATCGCCGCCGCGCTCGTCACCGCTCTCGTGGTGACCGCCATCGCCACCCCGTCCGCCCAGGCCGCGACCGTCACCATCGCCGTCGCCCCGACCGGCAACGACGCCAACCCCGGGACCCCCGACCAGCCGGTCGCCACCCCGGCGAAGGCCCAGGAGCTGGCCCGCGCCCAGTCGGCCGGCAACGACGTCGTCGTGCAGCTGGCCGGCGGGACCTACCGGCTGGCCGCCCCGCTGCGCTTCACCAGCGCCGACTCCGGGCAAAACGGACACACCGTCACCTGGCAGGCCGCCTCCGGCCAGACGCCGGTCCTCTCCGGCGGCAGCCAGGTCGGCGGCTGGTCGGTGCAGGACGCGGGCCAGAACATCTGGGTGGCGTCCGTGCCGCAGGGCGCCGACTCCCGGCAGCTGTTCGTCGACGGCGCGCTCGCCCCGCGCGCGGGCATCACGATCTCCCGCAACGACGTGCAGTTCACGACGTCCGGGATGACCATCACCAACTCCGCGCTGAACTACCTGGCCACGCTGCCGCAGCAGAACCGGATCGAGGTGGAGAGCCAGAACTCCTTCACCGACCGGTACTCCCCCGTCGACCACATCAGCGGGACCTCGATCGTCATGCAGCAACCCGCGTGGAACAACAACAACTGGGGCTACGACACCCTCGCCAAGCCGTTCGGCGGCGGCCAGCTGTTCCTCGAGAACTCGTACTCGTTCCTCAAGAACACCGGCCAGTGGTACCTCGACCCGCAGGCCGGGAAGCTCTACTACAAGGCGCCCGGCGGCTGGGTCCCCGGCAGCCACGACGTCGAGCTCCCGCGGCTGCAGTCGCTGCTGCAGATCGGCGGCACCCTCGACAACCCGGTGCGCGGGCTCACCTTCAAGGGCCTCAACTTCGAGCACACCACCTGGCTGACGCCCAGCACGTCGGTCGGCTACGCGAACCAGCAGACCGGCACGTTCCTCCCGGCCGCGGTCCCGATGCCGGGCGACTTCCTGACCTCCTGCCAGTCCGGCTGCCGCCAGTTCGAGGGCGCCCGCAGCACCTGGGCCCAGGCACCGGCCGCCGTCCAGGTCTCGGCCGCCACCGGGATCACCTTCAGCGGCAACACCTTCACCCACCTCGGCCAGGTGGCCCTGGGCATCGGCAACGACGCGAACGCCCACGCCTCCGGCGTCGGCCTGGGCGCGTCGTCGATCACCGTGGACCACAACACCTTCACCGAGAACTCCGGCGGCGGCATCATCGTCGGCGGGGTGCGCGCCGACGCCCACCACCCGTCGAACTCCGCGATGACGATCCGGGACGTCACCATCTCGTACAACACGGTGAGCCGGGTCGCCTTGGACTACCGGGAGATGGCCGGCATCCTCTCGACCTACGCGACGCACACCGTCATCACCCACAACGACGTCTCGAACCTGACCTACGACGGCATCGACGTCGGCTGGGGCTGGGGCGCCAACGACCAGGGCGGCAGCCAGGACTACCGCAACCGCGGCCTGTACGACTACCAGCCCGTCTACTCGACGCCGACCACGCTGCGGGACACCGTCATCAGCTACAACCGGGTGCACGGCACCAAGAAGCTGATGCACGACGGCGGCAGCATCTACAACCTCTCCGCCAACCCCGGCAGCTCCTTCGACCACAACCACATCTTCGACAACAACCGCACGGTCGGCCTGTACCTGGACGAGGGCTCCCGCTACGTGAAGCTGTCGGCCAACGTGATCCAGGACTCCGGGGTCTGGGCCTTCACCAACGCCAACGGGTCCAACAACACCAACGACAACACCTTCAGCGGCAACTGGTACAACGGCGGCGCGACCCAGGTGGCCACCGGCTCGCCGCACAACAACGTCCTGAGCGGGAACGTCCAGGTCAGCGGCACCAACTGGCCCTCGGGCGCCCAGCAGGTCATCGCGGCCGCGGGCACCGGCGGCGGGAGCGTGCCGGCCGCGGGCCCGGTCCGGGCGGTCGGCGCGAACAAGTGCCTCGACGTCAGCGGCGTCTCCACCACGCCCGGCGCGCAGGTGCAGATCTGGGACTGCAACGGCGGCACCAACCAGGCCTGGGCCCGGACCTCGACCGGCGAGCTGACCGTCTACAGCGGCGACAGCACGCGGTGCCTCGACGCCTCCGGCCAGGGCACCACCCCGGGCACCAAGGTGGCGATCTGGAACTGCAACGGGCAGGGCAACCAGCGGTGGCAGGTCACCGCGAACGGCACCATCACCGGTGTCCAGTCCGGGCTGTGCCTCGACGTCACCGGCTCCGGCACCGCGAACGGCACCGCGATCCAGCTGGCCACCTGCACCGGCGCGAACAACCAGAAGTGGACTCTCGGCTGACGAACAGAGGAGTTCGGCCATGGTCTTCCGCAAGCGTTCCTTGAGAAGAGCCCTCCAGGCCACGGTGGCGGCGCTGCTGCTGACCGCCGGGGCCGTGGCCGCCACGGCCCCGACGGCCCAGGCGGCCACCCCGCAGGCGTGCGATCTCTACGCCACCGGCGGCACCCCGTGCGTCACGGCGCACAGCACCACCCGCGCCCTCTTCGGGGCGTACAACGGCCCGCTGTACCAGATCCAGCGGGCATCGGACCAGAAGTACCTCGACATCGGGCTGCTGGAGGCGGGCGGTTACGCGGACTCGGCCCCGCAGGTCTCCTTCTGCGCGGGAACGCGGTGCACGGTCACGAAGATCTACGACCAGACCGCGAACCACAACGACCTGCCGATCTCGTGGGGCGGGTTCTGGAAGGGCCCCGGCCCGAACGGGTCGGACGTCGGCGCGGACGCGATGGCGCTGCCGGTGACCGTCGGCGGGCACCCGGTGTACGGGATCAAGGTCACCCAGGGCGTCGGCTACCGGATCGACAACGCCAAGGGCGCGCCGGTCGGGGCCCAGCCGGAGGGGATCTACATGATCACCTCGTCGAACTACGTCAACCAGTGGTGCTGCTTCGACTACGGCAGCGGCGAAACCTCCCACAACGACACCGGCAACGCCACCATGAACGCCATCTACTGGGGCACCGCCTGCTGGTTCAACGGCTGCACCGGGACCGGCCCGTGGGTCGAAGCCGACCTCGAGAACGGCATGTACCACACCGGAACCGGGTCCAACAAGGACCCGAACAACCCCGGCGTGCACCACCCGTTCGTCAGTGCGTGGCTGAAGAACAACGGCACGAGCAACTTCACCCTCAAGTACGGTGACGCCACCACCGGCGGCCTCACCACGCCGTACTCGGGCGGGCTGCCGCGCGGCTACTCGCCCATGAAGCTGGAGCCGTCGATCCTGCTGGGCACCGGCGGGGACAACAGCGTCTCCGGCGTCGGCGAGTTCTTCGAAGGCGCCGTGACCAGCGGCTTCCCGACCGACGCCACCGAGAACGCGGTGCAGGCCAGCATCACCGCGGCCGGCTACAGCACCGGTGGCGGCCCGACCAGCACCGGGGCGGTGCACGCGGTGGGCGCGAACAAGTGCCTCGACGTCAACGGTGTCTCCACCACGCCCGGCACCGCGGTCCAGATCTGGGACTGCAACGGCGGCACCAACCAGACCTGGACCCGCAGCGGCTCGAGTGAGCTCACGGTCTACGACGGCGGCAACGTCCGGTGCCTCGACGCGAACGCCCGGGGTACCACGCCCGGCACCAAGATCATCATCTGGAACTGCAACGGGCAGAACAACCAGCAGTGGACGTTCAACGCCAACGGCACCGTCACCGGGACCCAATCGGGGCTGTGCCTCGACGTCACCGGCTCCGGCACCGCGAACGGCACCGCGATCCAGCTGGCCACCTGCACCGGGGCGAACAACCAGAAGTGGTCCCTGGGCTGACCGAACTTCCGAAAGGGTTCCCTGCGATGTCTTCGTTCGAGCTGTCCAGGCGCAGGCTGATCGTGGTGGCCGGGGCCGCCGCGGCGGCCGGCGTGTTCCGCGTCCGCACCGCGTGGGCCACCGAAGGCCCCGGCAGCTACACGCCGAGCTGGTCTTCGGTGGACCAGCACCCACCGGCCCCGGAGTGGTTCCAGGACGCCAAGTTCGGCATCTACTACCACTGGGGCGTGTTCAGCGTCCCGG
Organism: Amycolatopsis sp. NPDC051716; assembly: GCF_040681595.1. NCBI lineage: Bacteria > Bacillati > Actinomycetota > Actinomycetes > Pseudonocardiales > Pseudonocardiaceae > Amycolatopsis > Amycolatopsis sp. NPDC051716. The sequence goes on from NZ_JBFAZA010000016.1 coordinate 143,414, forward strand.
CGTTCGGCAACGAGTGGTACCCGCGGAACATGTACATCGGCGGCTCCAACGAGAACAACCACCACAAGGCGGTCTTCGGCGATCCGTCGGCGTGGCCGTACCAGAACTTCATCAACGGCGCCCGGGACAAGGCGGGGAACTGGGTGCAGTTCGCGCCGAAGCTGAAGTCCGCGGGCGGGAACTTCGACCCCGCCGAGTGGGCCCAGCTCTTCGCCGACGCCGGGGCGAAGTTCGCCGGCCCGGTCGCCGAGCACCACGACGGCTACTCGATGTGGAACAGCGCCGCCAACGAGTGGAACTCGGTCAAGACCGGGCCCAAGCTGGACCTGCTGCGGCTGCACGCGGACGCCATCCGCGGGAAGGGCCTCAAGCTGCTGACGGCGCTGCACCACGCGTACCACTTCACCGGGTACTACGACCACGTGCCGAACCAGCCGACCGAGTCGCTGCGGCGGCTGTTCGGCCAGAACGGCCGGTCCGCGGAGAACCAGCTCTGGTACGACAAGCTCCGGGAGGTCGTCGACGGCTACCAGCCGGACCTCGTCTACCAGGACTTCAACCTGACCCAGGTCGACGAGGCGCAGCGGCTGAACTTCCTTTCGCACTACTACAACCAGGCCGTGGCCTGGAACAAGGACGTCGTCGCCACCTACAAGGACGGGTTCGACAACCGCGGCGAGGTCTTCGACTTCGAACGCGGCGGGCCGGGCGATCTCATGAGCCCCTACTGGATGACCGACGACAGCATCTCGAGCTCCAGCTGGTGCTACACCAACGGCATCGGCTACTACTCGATGAAGGCCATCCTGCACTCGCTGCTGGACCGGGTCAGCAAGAACGGCACCATGCTGCTGAACATCGCCCCGATGGCCGACGGCACCATCCCGGCCGGGCAGCGCACGATCCTGCTCGGCATCGGGAACTACCTCAAGCGGTTCGGCGAATCCTTCTACGGGACCCGCGCGTGGGCCGTGTACGGCGAGGGACCGACGAAGATGGGCGGCGGCTCGTTCACCACCCCGGTGGAAGGCACGCGGACCGACGTGCGGTTCACCCGCAGCAAGGACAACACCGTGCTGTACGCGACCGTGCTGGGCTGGCCCGGGAGCACCTTCCCGATCACGACGCTCGGCTCGAACCGGATCAACCTGGCCAACCTGGTCTCGGCGCAGCTGCTCGGCCCGGACGCCGGCGCGGCCACCGCCCTGCCCATGCCGGTCCAGGACGCTTCCGCGTTGCGCGTCCAGCTGCCTTCGGCCAACCCGCCGTTCGACGCGCCGGCGTACGTGGTGAAGCTGACCTTCTCCGGCCAGGTTCCCACGCCGGGCTCCGGTCCCCTGCCGACCGGCTGGTCGCGGATCGCGAACGTCGCCACCGGCCTGGTGCTGGACGGCGGCGGCAGCGTCGCGGCCGGCTCCCCGCTCAAGCAGTGGAACTGGGACGGCAGCACCAACCTGCAGTGGCAGCTGACCGACGCGGGCGGTGGCTACGTCCGGATCGTCAACCGCACCAACGGGCTGGTCGCCGACAGCCGGGGCAACACCGCCAACGGCGCCATCTGCGCGCAGACGGCGTGGACCGGCGCCACCAGCCAGCAGTGGAAGCTGACCGGGCTGGGCAACGGCCGGTACCAGGTCGTCAACCGGGCCACCGGCACGGCGCTCGACGGCATGGGCAGCACCGCCGCCGGCTCGAGCGTGGGCCTCTGGACACCGAACAGCAGCACGAACAACCAGTGGACCATCACCGCCGTGTGACGGCGGCCGGCGAGGAGACAGCATGCGTACACGATTCGGGTGGCTGGCCGCGGCCGCGGCGGTCCTGGCCGCTCTCCTGCCGGGCACCCCGGCCGCCGCCGAATCGAACGGCGGGGTCCGGGTCATGCCCCTCGGCGACTCCATCACCGAGGGGACTCAGGTGCCCGGCGGGTACCGGATCGGGCTTTGGCAACGGGTCACCGCGGGCGGCTACCAGGTGGACTTCGTCGGTTCGCAGTACAACGGCCCGGCCACGCTCGGCGACCACGACCACGAGGGACACCCGGGGTGGCGCATCGACCAGATCGACGCGAACATCGCCGGCTGGCTGCGCACCAGCGCCCCGCACACCGTCCTGCTGCACATCGGCACCAACGACATCCTGCAGAACTACAACGTCTCGGGCGCGCCGGGCCGCCTGTCCGCGCTGGTCGACCACATCACCGGCGCGGTACCGGACGCGGAGGTCTTCGTCGCGACGATCATCCCGATCGCCAACAGCGGCCAGGAAGCCGCCGGGCGCACCTTCAACGCCACGATCCCCGGCATGGTGCAGAGCAAGCAGAACGCCGGCAAGCACGTGCACCTGGTGGACATGCACGCCGCGCTGACGGCCGCCGACCTGGTCGACGGCGTCCACCCCACGGCCGGGGGCTACGACAAGATGGCCGCGGTGTGGTACTCGGCGCTGCAGTCGGTCCCGGGCAGCATCGGGACGCCCGGGCAGTCCACGGCGAGGCAGCTCTTCGGCGCGCAGTCGGGCCGGTGCGCGGAGGTCGCGGCCGCCACCGACGGCACCCCCGTGCAGCTGCGGGACTGCGGCGCACCGGCGTGGACGCCGGCCGGCAAGCAGCTGACGACCGCCGGGTCCAAGTGCCTCGACGCGTCCGGGCAGGGCACCGCCGACGGCACCCAGGTGATCATCTGGACCTGCTCCGGCCAAGCCAACCAGCAGTGGACCGTCAACGCCGACGGGACGATCACCGGCGTGCAGTCCGGCCGGTGCCTCGACGCGACCGGGCAGGGCACGGCCGCCGGTACCCAGCTGATCCTGTGGACCTGCAACGGGCAGGCGAACCAGAAGTGGGCGCTGCGCGCGGCCGCGTGACCGGCTCGTTCCCCATTGCTTCCGGGGCGCCGGGAACGCATTCGGAAAATCGATCACCGCCATCCTCTTTTATCCGGCCGCCCGCTGTGGTTACATCAATGGCGATTCGAATGAGAGCGCTCCCAGAAAATGCCACGACGACGTGGAGGAGATCATGAAACTGAGGAACGCCCTGTCCGCGGCTTTGCTCGCCGCGGCCAGTGTCGCGGCGCCCATGGCCGTCGCCCCGGCCGCGCACGCGGACACCCTGATCTGCGACCAGTACGGCTCGACCACCATCGGCGGCCGGTACGTCGTGATGAACAACCGCTGGGGCAGCAGCGCGCAGCAGTGCATCAACGTCACCGGCAGCGGGTTCCGGATCCAGACCCAGCAGGGGTCCACCAGCGGCGGCGCACCGCTGTCCTACCCGGCCGTCTACCTCGGCTGCCACTACTCGAACTGCTCCCCCGGCAGTCCCCTCCCCCGGCAGCTCAGCCGGATCGGCAGCGTGCCGTCGTCGATCTCGTACAACTACGTCGGCAACTCGGTTTTCGACGCCTCCTACGACATCTGGATGGACCCGACGGCGAAGACCAACGGGGTCAACCAGATGGAGCTGATGATCTGGTTCAACCGCGTCGGCGGGGTCCAGCCGGTCGGCGGCCGGGTCGGCACCACCAGCATCGGCGGCCGGGGCTGGGAAGTGTGGCAGGGCAACAACGGCGGCAACGACGTGGTGTCCTACGTGGCCCAGTCCACCATCTCGGGCTGGTCGTTCAACGTGATGGACTTCGTCAACGACGTCGACAACCGCACCCGCGTCGACCGTTCCTGGTACCTCACCAGCATCCAGGCCGGCTTCGAGCCGTGGCGCGGCGGCGTCGGGCTCGCGGTCAACTCGTTCTCCGCGAGCGTGAACTAGGCCGGAAAACGGCGGCCGGGCGCCACGCAGGCGCCCGGCCATCGGCCCCGGTCACTGTTAGCGCTAACGTTTCCACCGGGCAATTCCGAAACTGCCGGCGGCGAAAGTTTCGGAACCCCGCCGAAATGTAATTTACACCGGATCCGCGGTACCCGAAGGATTCACCGATGAAACTCGCCAAAATCTTCGCCGGTGTGCTGGCGGCCTGCGTCGCGCTCGGTGTCGTGCCGGCGGTCGCGGAAGCCGCCGCCGCGGTGCCGATCATGCCGCTGGGGGACTCGATCACCCAGGGCGGCTCGATCGGCGGCTACCGGCTCGACCTCGGCGCGAAGCTGCGGGCCGACGGGCGCTCGATCGACTTCGTCGGCTCGCTGGCCGACGGACCCGCGAGCATGCCCGACCGCAACCACGAAGGACACCCGGGCTGGACCATCGCGCAGCTCGACGGATCCGTCACCGGCTGGCTGAACACGTACCACCCGCACACGATCCTGCTCCACATCGGCACCAACGACATGTACGGCAGCGACCCGGCCGGCGCGCCGCGGCGGCTGTCGGCCCTGGTCGACCGGATCACGAACCTGGCGCCGGACACCGAGCTCTTCGTCGCCACGATCATCCCGATCCGGTTCGCCGATCCGGCGGTCCGCACCTTCAACGCGGCGATCGCCCCCGACATGCGGGCCAAGGCCGCCGCCGGCAAGCGCGTGCACCTGGTCGACATGTACCCCTCGGTCGCCATCGCGGACCTGCCCGACGGCATCCACCCCAACGCTGCCGGCTACAGCAAGATGGCCACCACCTGGTACAACGCGCTCAAGGCGGTACCGGGCAGCACCGGCGGGGACCCGCAGCCCCCGGCCGGTGGCGGCCCGTGCACCGCCACGCCGCGGATCGTCGGCACCTGGAACAACGGCTTCCAGGGCGAAGTGACCGTCGCGAACACCGGTGCCGCGGCGCTCACTGGCTGGACCGCCGGGTTCACCCTGCCCGGCGGCCAGAGCCTCGGCCAGGTCTGGGGCGGCACGGCGAGCGGCACCAGCGTGGTGACCGTCAAGAACGCGAACTACAACGGCGCGCTCGGCGCCGGCGCCTCGACGACCTTCGGCTTCCTCGTGTCCGGCCCCGGCACGGCGAGCCTCGACGCGGCCACGTGCACCAGCCCGTGACCGCGAACCCGTACCCACGAATGAAGGTGTGCACATGAAGATGACATCGCGGGCACTCTCCCGCGCCGCGCTGGCTTCGACGTTCCTGGCGACGTCACTCGGAGTTTCCCTGGTGCTCGCCACGTCCGCCGGCGGCGCGGCCTCGACGCTCGGCGCGGCCGCCGCCCAGTCCGGCCGGTACTTCGGCGCCGCCGTCGCGGCCGGCAAGCTCGGCGACTCGACCTACGTGAACATCCTGAACCGGGAGTTCACCATGATCACGCCCGAGAACGAGATGAAGTGGGACGCCACCGAGCCCAACCGGGGGCAGTTCAACTACAGCGGCGGCGACCGGATCCTCAACCAGGCGGTCAGCACCGGCAAGCGGGTGCGCGGGCACGCTTTGCTGTGGTATCAGCAGGAACCGGGCTGGGCGCAGCGCATGGAAGGCTCCGACCTGCGCCAGGCCATGATGAACCACGTCACCCAGGTCGCCACCCACTACAAGGGCAAGATCTACGCCTGGGACGTCGTCAACGAGGCGTTCGCCGACGGCGGCAGCGGCGGCCGCCGCGACTCGAACCTCCAGCGCACCGGCAACGACTGGATCGAAGCCGCCTTCCGCGCCGCACGGGCCGCCGACCCGGGCGCGAAGCTCTGCTACAACGACTACAACACCGACGGCGTCAACGCCAAGAGCACCGGCATCTACAACATGGTGCGCGACTTCAAGTCCCGCGGCGTCCCGATCGACTGCGTCGGCTTCCAGTCCCACCTCAGCGGCAACCCGCCCGGTGACTACCAGGCCAACCTCCAGCGGTTCGCCGACCTCGGCGTCGAAGTCCAGATCACCGAGCTCGACATCGCCGGTTCCAACCAGGCCAACGCCTACGGCGCCGTCACCCGCGCCTGCGTCGCCGTCGCGCGCTGCGCCGGCATCACCACGTGGGGCATCCGCGACACCGACTCCTGGCGCACCGGGGAGAACCCGCTCCTGTTCGACGGCAACGGGAACAAGAAGGCCGCGTACAACAGCGTCCTCGACGCCCTGAACGCCGCCACGCCGACCAACCCGACGACCCCCACCACGCCGACCACCCCGACCACGCCCACGACCCCCACCACGCCGACGACCCCGACCACGCCGAACCCCAGCGGCTGCAGCGCGTCGGTCTCGTTGAACTCGTGGAACGGCGGCTTCGTGGCCAACGTGAAGGTCACCGCCGGAAGCTCCGCCCTCAACGGCTGGCGGGTGACGACGAACCTGCCCTCCGGCGCGGCCGTGACCAGCTCGTGGAGCGCGAGCAACAGCGGCACCACCGGCAGCGTCACCTGGTCCAACGTTTCCTACAACGGCACCGTCGCGGCCGGGCAGACGACCGAGTTCGGCTTCCAGGGCACCGGCAGCGCCGAGGGCATTACGTCGACCTGCTCAGCGAGCTGACCCCGCTCCCCGACGAAGGAGAAACCATCGTGCACCACCGAAAGCGCGTACTCGCCTGGATGACCGCGGCCCTGTGCGCGATGGCACTCCTGCCCGGCACCGCGCACGCCGACAACCCGATCGTGCAGCACATCTACACCGCCGACCCGGCGCCGCTGGTGTACAACGGCCGGGTCTACCTCTACACCGGGCACGACGAGGACGGCTCGACCTACTTCACCATGAAGGACTGGCGGGTCTGGTCGTCGGCGGACATGGTCAACTGGACCGACCACGGCTCGCCGATGAGCCTGGCCACGTTCAGCTGGGCCAAGCAGGACGCGTGGGCCGGGCAGGCCGTCGAGCGCAACGGCAAGTTCTACTGGTACGTCCCGGTGGTCAACCGGGCGACCGGCCGGATGGCCATCGGCGTCGGCGTCGCGGACAGCCCCACCGGGCCGTTCCGCGACGCCATCGGCCACCCGCTCGTCGAGAACGGGGAGATCGATCCCACCGTCTTCATCGACGACAACGGCCAGGCGTACCTGTACTGGGGCAACCCCAACCTGTCGTACGTGCGGCTCAACACCGACATGACGTCGTACTCGGGCGGCATCAACCAGATCCCGCTCACCACGGCCGGGTTCGGCACCCGTCCGAACGGCGGCAGCCGCCCGACGCTGTACGAGGAAGGCCCCTGGGTCTACAAGCGCAACGGCACGTACTACAACGTGTTCGCGGCGAAGTGCTGCTCGGAGTTCATCGGCTACTCCACCTCGCCCGGCCCGACCGGCCCGTGGACCTACCGCGGCACGGTCATGCCCACGCAGGGCAGCAGTTTCACCAACCACCCGGGAATCGTGGACTACAAGGGCGGCTCGTACTTCTTCTACCACAACGGCGCCCTGCCCGGCGGGGGCGGCTACACCCGCTCGGTGTCGGTGGAGAAGTTCGCCTACAACGCCGACGGCAGCATCCCCACCATCACCATGACGAACAGCGGGCCGCCGCCGGCCGACACGCTGAACCCCTTCGTCCGGCAGGAAGCCGAGACGATCAACTGGGAAACCGGGATCGAGACCGAACCGGCGTCCGAAGGCGGCATGAACATCGGGTGGATCGAGAACGGTGACACCGTCAAGGTCCGCAACGTCGCGTTCGGCGCGGGCGCGAAGACGTTCACCGCCCGCGTCGCCTCCGCGAACGCCGGCGGCACGATCGAGGTGCGCCTGGGCAGTGCCACCGGCACGGTGGTGGGCCGCTGCACCGTCGCGGGCACCGGCGGCTGGCAGACGTGGACCTCGGTGTCCTGCCCGGTCAGCGGAGTGACCGGCACCCAGGACCTGGTCCTGCGGTTCACCGGCGGCAGCGGCTACCTGTTCAACGTGAACTGGTGGCAGTTCTCCGCCTGAGCTTTCCCTTCCACCCCCTGCTGACCGGAAAGGACATACGTGGTGTCACGCCGACGATCCCGGGCGGCCGCCTCGGCCCTGCTCGCCGCGACCGGCCTCGCCGGCGCCGTCCTGGTGGCGCCCCCGGCCGCGCACGCCGCGGCCGGGTGCTCGGTCACCTACACGAAGACCTCCGAATGGCAAGGCGGCTTCGGCGCGTCCGTGTCGATCACCAACCTCGGTGACGCGATCGACGGGTGGACGCTGGAATGGTCGTTCGCCTCCGGTCAGCAGGTGGGCCAGCACTGGAACGCGACCATCACCCAGGCCGGCACCCAGGTGAGCGCGAAGAACGTCACCTACAACGCCGCCATCCCCACCGGGGGCAAGGCGGAGTTCGGCTTCAACGGCTCGTTCACCTCGGCCAACCCCGTCCCGGACGGGTTCCGGCTCAACGGCACCCTGTGCACCGGCGGCGTGGACCCCACGACCACGGCCACCACCACGCCGACCACACCCACCACACCGACGACCCCCACCACCACGACCACCCCGAACCAGCCGTCGACCTTCACGAACCCGGTGCTGTGGCAGGACTTCGCCGACGACGACATCATCCGCGTCGGCAACACCTACTACTACTCCGCCTCGACGATGCACTACTCCCCCGGCGCGCCGATCCTGCGCTCCTACGACCTGGTGAACTGGGAGTTCGCCGGCCACTCCGTGCCCAAACTGGACTTCGGCGCGAAGTACGACATGAACGGCGGCCGGGGGTACGTGCGCGGCATCTGGGCGTCGTTCTTCAACCACCGCGCCAGCAACGACACGTTCTACTGGGGCGGCTGCGTCGACTTCGCGAAGACCTACATCTACACCGCCACCGCGGTGGACGGGCAGTGGTCGAAGCACACCACGATCGACAAGTGCTACTACGACGCGGGCATGCTCGTCGACGACGACGACACGATGTACGTCGCCTACGGCAACACCACCCTCAGCGTCGCCCAGCTCTCCAAGGACGGGAAGACCGAAGTCCGCTCGCAGCAGGTCTTCCAGACGCCGTCGAACATCGGCACGCTCGAGGGTTCCCGGTTCTACAAACGCAATGGCAGCTACTACATCTTCACGACCCGGCCGGCCAACGGCCAGTACATCCTCAAGGCGAGCAGCCCGTTCGGGCCGTACACCATCCAGCAGGTGCTGCTGGACCTGCCGGGCCCGGTCTCCGGCGGCGGCGTCCCCCACCAGGGCGGGCTGGTGCAGACGCAGAACGGCGACTGGTACTACATGGCCTTCGTCGACGCCTACCCCGGCGGCCGGGTCCCGGTGCTCGCCCCGGTCACCTGGACGGCCGACGGCTGGCCGAAGCTGCAGACGGTCAACGGCCGCTGGGGCACGACCTACCCGAAGCCGAACCTGCCACCGCCGCCCCGCCAGGTCGAGCCGATGACGGGCACCGACACCTTCCCGGGGCCGGCGCTGAGTCCGCAATGGGAGTGGAACCACAACCCCGACACGACGAAGTTCTCGGTCGGCAACGGGCTCAAGCTGTCCACGGCGACGGTCACCAACGACCTGTACTCCGCCCGCAACACCGTGACCCACCGCATCCAGGGGCCGTCCTCCACGGCCACCGCCACGCTCGACCTGACGTCGATGCGCGACGGCGACCGCACCGGCCTGGCGATGCTGCGCGACTCCTCGGCGTACATCGGCGTCAAACGCGACGGCGGCCGCAACCGGGTGGTCATGGTCAACGGCCTCACCATGGACGGCAACTGGAACACCACCGGCACCGGGACCGAGGTCGCGAGCGCCGACCTGCCCGGCAGCCGGATCTGGGTGCGCGCCAACGCCGACATCCGCCCCGGCACCGGCCGCCAGGCCCGGTTCTCCTACAGCACCGACGGGGTGAACTTCACCCCGCTGGGCTCGCCGTTCACCCTCAACAACGCCTGGCAGTTCTTCATGGGGTACCGGTTCGCCGTCTTCAACCACGCCACCCAGGCGCTCGGCGGCTCGGTCACCCTCCAGCGGTTCGACCTGACGGCGCCATAGCGGGGGAACTTCGCCGGCCCGGCTGCTCGCCGGGCACGGCGAAGGTCCGGTCGACCTGCCAGAACGCCTGGGTCGGCGGCTCGGGAACGGGCCGCCGGCCGCTCGGCCGCGGAGGCCGGGTCCGCAGCTCCGGGTTCGTCCGCGGCGACGGGGCTTTCTGCTCCTTCGTCGGGACGCCCGCGTAACGCAACCGCGGGAGCAGGTGTTCCCGCTTCATGATCACGCTGTGCGGGGCGACGTGGGTGTGTTCGCCGATTTCCGCGCCGTACAACGGAACCGTGCCGTGCGCGAGCGTCGAATGCGCGCCGACGTACACGTGGTCGATCTTGAGGACGCGGTCCTCGAACGTGTGGGCCTGGAACATCGCGCTGACCGTCGCGCCGTCGCCGAAGTGCAGCATGTCGGGGTCGACGACCTGGGCGAAGCCTTCGCCGAGCACGACGCGCTTGCCGATGTCCATGCCGGTGCGGCGCAGGTAGAGCGGCAGCATCAGGGTGCCTTCCAGCGCCGAGAGCACGCCGCCCGCGATCACGCCCCAGGCGACGTAGAGGAAGTCCCAGCGGCTGCACCAGCAGGACCACAGCGGGTGCACCCCGGGCTTGACCCGCCCGAGCAGCCCCCACTTCAGCGCGAGAACGATCAGGCACGGCAGGAGCGCGGTCGCCAGCGTCACCACGGCGGCACCGGGGAAGACGAACGCGGCGAGTGGCAAGGCTGTTGCGGCGTAGCCGATCATGACGAACCAGGCGGTCAGCACGGCCAGGGGGACGACCGGGAGCGCGAAGCGCAGCCACTCCCAGAACACCCGGGTGACCACGCGCGCGAACGACGGGTCGTGGGTGAGGCTGCGGTCGGTTTCCACGATTTCGCGGCGCGGCAGCAGGATCGGCGGGTGGCCGAACCACGACGTGCCGGGCCGCATGATGCGGTCGTCGGCGACCGTGCAGACGCCGATCAGGATGTCCGGGGGCAGCTGTTGCCCGCCCGGGATGACGGCGTGGTTGCCGAGGAACGTGTCGTGTCCCAACCGGACTCGCGCGAGCGTCACCGTCCCCTGCTGGATCCGCGGGCCGCCGAGGTAGATGCCGTCGGCGAAGAACGTATCGGGCCCGATCTCGACCAGCTCCGGGACGACGTCGATGATCGTGCTGATCTCGCAGCCGCGGCCGATCTCCATCCCGGCCCAGCGGAGCCAGACGGGCCAGAACAGCCCGCCGGAGAGCCAGTTCCCGGCCGTGGTGACCAGGCCGGTCTTGAGGCTGACGCGGATGTAGGCCGGACTCCACCGGCTGATGACGCCTTCCTCGACCCGCCCGAGCGCCCGCGCGCAGAACGCCTCGGCCCACACCGAAACCAGCAGGGACCCGCAGCTCGCCACGGCGAAGACGAGCATGAAGCCCCCGTGCGCCCACGGCCGCGTCAGCGCGTCCAGCAGGGCCGGGTAGGTGACGTCGAAGGCCAGCACCAGCCCGATCAGGACGATCGACAGCGGCAGCGTGAACACCCAGGCGAAGAGCGCGCGGGCGGCGATGGTGGCGAGCCCGTGCGCGAACGGCGAGAGCATGCTGCCGGACACCACCGGGACGGGGGCGCGCGGCGCCGGGCCCGCGTCGTGCGCGGGGACACCGTCCCAGCGCCGCCCGTCGGGAACGGCGGTCCCGGACGGCAGGGACGACAACGCGGCCAGCCACGCACCGCGGCCGAGGCGGGTGTTCGGGGACATCCCCGCCCGGACGTCCACGGTGGCCCCGCCGGCGACGGTGACCCGGCCGATCACCAGGTGGCCCCCGGTCAGCTGCACCAGGCCGAGCGAGGCGTCCTGGCCGACGGTGGCGTCGTCGCCGATGTCCAGGAGGTCCCAGCCGCCCTGGACGACGTCGACGCCGCGGTGGAGGTGCACGCGCTTGCCGATCCGGGCGCCGAGCGAGCGCAGCGCCATGTTCTGGAACTCGGTGCCGGCGATGGTGCCCCACGGCACGAACCGCAGCAGGTGCCGCACGATCCACAGCCGCAGGTGGAACCCGCTCCACACCGGGACGCGCATCGGCTCGAACTTGCCGATGAGCACCCGTTTCGCGCGCACGGCGACGAACACGGCGACCGGCGTCCAGCCGAAGCCGAGCGCGACGAGCGCGATCGGCAGCAGCGCGATCAGCGGGACCAGGCCGATCCGCCCGGCCAGCCACGGCAGCGCGACGAACGCGGCGAACCAGCCGATCGGCGCGGCGACCGCCAGCTCGGCACCGAGCCACGCCGCTTGGGCCAGGGTGATGGTGATCGCGCTGCGCGCGGGGGCAGCGACCGCGTCGATTTCGTCGTGGGTCGCCGGCGCGGCCAGCTTCGCCAGCCCGGACACCGTCCGGGCGCGGTAGACGTCCCGCACGGCGATGGCTTCGGTGAGCGGGTTGCCGCGCAGTTTCGAGATGAGCACCGCCGCCTGCAGCGAGCTGCCGCCGAGGTCGTCGAAGAAGTCGTCGTCGGGGCCGACGTCCTCGGTTTCGAACACCTCGCGAAGGGCCTCCGCGATGAACACCTCGGTTTCGGTGCCGGCCGTTCCGGCCGCCGCGTGCCGCCGCGCCGGGCTCCCGGTGGCCAGGACCGGGAGGTCGGTGCGGCGCAGCTTGCCGCCGGCACTGCGCGGCAGCGTCACGGCGGCCCCGAACACCGCCGGGATCATGTACGGCGGCAGGGCGTGGCGCAGGTGGTCCTTGAGCGCGGCCGCGTCCGGCATCGCGCCGTCCGGCACCACGTGCGCGGCGATCACCTGGCCGGCGCCCTCGCCCTGGACCCGGCAGGCCGCCTCGCGCACGCCGGGGAACCGGGCCAGCGACGCCTCGATGGCCTCCAGTTCGATCCGGTAGCCGCGCAGCTTGACCTGGGAGTCGATGCGGCCGTGGTAGAAGAGCGTGCCGTCCGCCGCGGCGTGCACGAGGTCGCCGGTGCGGTAGAGCCGCCCGAGCCGCGGGTGCTGCGGGAACTTCTCGGCGGTGAGCTCCGGTTTGCCGTGGTAGCCCAGCGCCAGGCCGGCGCCGCTCATGCATAACTCGCCCTGCTGCCCCGGCCTGACCGGTTCGAGCCGCTCGTCGAGGACCCAGGCGCGCATGCCCGGCACCGGTTTGCCGACGGCGACGGGTTTCCCGGGCTCGACGTCGGCGCGCAGGCAGGTCACCGTGCACTCGGTCGGCCCGTAGCCGTTCACCATCCGGCGGCCGGGGGCCCACCGCTCGGCGACGTCGTCGGGCAGCGCCTCCCCGCCGACGTAGAGCAGCCGCAGGTCGGGCAGCTCCCGCCGCGGGTCTTCGCACGCCGTCGCGCGCAGCAGGGTCGGCGGCGGGCAGAGCACGGTGATCCGTTCGCGCCGCAGCCACGGCACGAGGTCGGGGCCGAGCCGGGCGGTCTCGTCGTCCAGCACCACGACGGTGGCGCCGCACGCCCACGCCATCCACGCTTCCTCGACCGACGAGTCGTACGCCGGCGAGGACCCCTGGGCCACCCGGTCCCCCGGTCCGAGGCCGAACTCGGCGACGTCCGACCGGATCAGGTTGACCACGCCCTGGTGCCCCACGAGCACGCCCTTCGGCTTGCCCGTGGTGCCCGAGGTGTAGATGACGTAGGCCAGTCCCGGCGGGGCCGCGGGTGCGATGACAACTGGAGCTTCGCCCCAGGCCGGGGGCTTCGCCACCCGGAGCCCCCGAAAAGCGGACGAGGCCGGCTGGGCCGCGGGCTCGGCCGCGCCGTCGACGCGCTGGACCGCACCGGTGTAGCCGGCCCGGGTGGCGCGTTCGTGTCCCGCCTGGTCGGTGACGAGCAGCGCGGGCGCGGCGTCGTCGAGGATGTGGCGCAGCTGCTCGTCGGGGAACGACGGGTCGAGGCAGACGTACGCCGAGCCGGCCCGCAGCACGCCGAGCTGCGCCAAGTAGAGGTCCTCGGTCGTGCGGGACAGCAGGATCGCGACGATCCCCGGCCGTCGGACCGCGTGCTGCACCGCGCGCGCCACGGCCGTGGACCGGCGGTGCAGGTCGCGGTAGGTGACGGTCCGCCGCGGCCGCCCCCCGGACGGCGGGACGTCGACGGCGATCGCGTCCGGCCGCCGCCGGGCCGACTGCTCGAAGAAGTGGTGCAGGAGCGGAACCTCGGCCGGCCCGCCCCGCTGGAGCGCCTCGCTCACTCCTCACGCCCCGACGGGTTCGGCGGTGCGGCCGTCGAGCACGGCCAGCAGGTACGGCGAGAGCAGCGCGCGCAGGGCCTCGCGCCGCTCGGCCGTCAGGTACCGGAAGCCCTGGACGACGCCGTCGCAGCGCGCGCCGCCGCACCGGCAGCCGAAGGGCTCGGCCATGTCGTATTCGGTGCTGGCGTAGTGGAAGGTGATCTCCGACCACGCCGGGATCGGGCGCAGGCTGAGCACCGAGCGGCCGCGGATCACCGCGGCCGGCTCGCACGCGTGGTTCATGAACCGCCAGTAGTAGCGATCGAGCACCTCTTCCAGCGGGCAGCCGGCCGGCAGGTCGACGTGGCGCCGTTCGTCGAGCTGGACGGTGTAGCGCGTCGGCGTCGTCGTGAGCTCGCCGTCGAGGGTGAACAGCAGGACGCCTGCCGGTACGGCCTGGTTGGTGACCAGCCGGTATTCGCCCTCGCTGCGGACGACGGCCGCGCGCCGCGCCTCGATGATGTCGGTCATCCGTGGACCTCCCGGGGAGTGGATCGTCTGCCCGGGTCACGCGGGCCGGTTCCGGAGAGTTCACGCGCACCGCCGCGAAGCTCTCAGTGTCCTCTCAACGACCGGCTGCTACCGATCCGGCTGAACCGGTCGCCGGGTGCGAGCCGTGCACCACTACAGGAAGTGGATCAACGGCTACGGAGGTCATCGCCCATGCGCTCCCGACACAGGAAGATCAGCCGGGGCAAGATCCTGGCCGCGGCCGCCGCCGTCCTGGCGGCCGGCACCGCGGCCATCGCGCTCCCCCAGGCGAACGCCGCCGGCGGGGCCGGTACCGAAGCGGCGGCGCAGGCGATCACCGGTACGGCCTGGGCGGTCGACGCGGGGACCGGCGAAACGGTGGTCACCGCCGACAGCACCGTGCAGGGCGCCCGATGGGACAGCCTGCTGGCGGCGACCCGCGGGAAGGCGGTCCGCGTCGAACGGACGCCCGGCGTCCTCAGCCTGTTCGCCGAAGGCGGCGACGCGATCTTCGCCGGCGGGGCCCGGTGTTCCCTCGGGTTCAACGTGACGACGAACAGCGGTCCCGGCATCCTCACCGCCGGCCACTGCGCCGCCGCCGGCCGCCAGTGGTCGCTGACCCAGGGCGGGCGGCCGGTGGCCACGCTCAAGCAGTCGACGTTTCCCGGCGCCGGCGACTTCGCGCTGCTGACGTACGACAACGCCGCGACCGCCGCACCCAGCGTCGTCGACACCGGCGGCGGCCGGACGGTGGCCATCACCCGCGCGGCCGCGGCCCAGGTCGGCCAGCAGGTGTCCCGGATGGGCAGCACCACGGGCCTGCACAGCGGCCGGGTCACGGCCCTGAACGCCACGGTCAACTACCCCGAAGGCCGGGTCACCGGCCTGATCCAGACGACCGTGTGCGCGGAGCCCGGCGACAGCGGCGGATCGCTGTTCACCGGCGACGGCAGCGCGATCGGCGTCACCTCGGGAGGCAGCGGCGACTGCCGCACGGGCGGCGTGACGTTCTTCCAGCCGGTGACCACGGCCTTGGCGGCGGTCGGCGCCCGCATCGGCGGCTGACCCGCGGTCACCGGCCAGGCGCAAGCGGTCACCCGCGCGCCCGCTCGAACACCCCGGCCGCGAAGGCGAGCAGGTGCGGGAGCGTCGCCCGGGCCGTGCGCCAGGTGTGGCCGAAGCCGTCTTCGGTGTGCACCTCCGCCTGCTGACCTCGTGACCGCAACGCCTCCGCGATGCGGCGTGCGTCGGCCACGTCCCCGGGCACCCCCGTTCCGGCCGCGAGCACGGCCGAGACCGGCCGCGGGAACGGCATCGTGGCCAGGTAGTCCCGCGGCGTGTTGGCGCTCGCCGACGCACCGAGGGCCGTCCGGTTCTCCGGCGTGTCGTACGGCATGCTCAGCAGCAGCGCGCCGAATTCACCGCTGTGGCGCAAGCCGATGTTCAACGCCGCGAAGGCGCCGCTCGACATCCCGCCGAGCGCGCGGTGCTCCCGGTCGGCGAGGGTCCGGTACCGGCGGTCGATCGCGGTCACCACGCTGCGCGCCAGGTACGTCTCCAGCCGCGGGCCGCCCGGGACGTCGAGGCCCTCCCAGTTGCGGCCCGGCTTGCCCGCGCTGAGGTCGACGCTCACCACGATCATCGGCGGGAGCGCCCGGCTCCGGTGGAACAGCCGCAGCGTCCCGGGGGCGTCTCCGCCGGCCAGCCAGTCCTCGGGGCCGCCGGGGCTCCCGTGGACGAGGTAGACCACCGGGTACCGCCGGTGCGCGTTCGCGGGGTCGGTGTACCCCGGCGGGAGGAGCAGGAAGTTCCGGCCGGACAGCACGGCGTTGGCCGGGTCGGCGATGACCATCCGCTCCACGAGCGGGGCGTCCGGGTCGGCGGGGTCGGCGAGCCGGATCCGCTGGGTCCCGGGCATCGACCCCTCGCCTTCGAACATCCGCCCGATCCCGTGGAACGGCCCGCCGCCGCGCTGCAGCAGCAGGACCAGGTCCGCCCCCGAACGCACGTAGCCGACCTGGGCGTTGACCGCGGCCGTCGCGGTCAGCAGGGCGCACACCGCAGTCACCGCGATCCCGCACCGCCGGGCACCGGTGCGGCGGCGCACGAAGAAGGTGACCGCCAGGCACGCGACGGCCACGCCCGCGCAGCCGAGCCAGATCCACGGCGACTCGAGCGGGCCCGCCGCCTGGGCGTGGCGGGCCACCTCGGCCGGCACCGACACGCTCACCGGGGGCCCGCCGCGGCCGGGCCGGGGTCTTGGCTGTCCACAGGAGACTCCTTTCGCCGGTCCCCATCGTCGGCGCGCGCCACCGGCCACCGGCACCGGCGACCCGGCCCGAACTCCCCGCCGACCGGCTGGTGCGTTCCGGCCGGTCGGCTGCCCGCCGGTCGCCGGGCTCCGGGTGGCGGGCCCGGGCCCGGCCCGGCGAGACTGGGCGCATGGTTCGAGTGGTCGTCGTCGACGACGAGGAGCTGGTGCGGTCGGGCTTCCGCCTCATCCTGCAGGCGGCCGGCGACATCGAGGTCGTGGCGACCGTCACCGGCGCGCAGGCGGTCAAGGAGGTGGGCCTGCGGCGCCCCGACGTCGTGCTGCTCGACATCCGGATGCCCGACGTCGACGGCCTGACCGTCCTGCGGCAGCTGCGCGGGCTGGCGAGCCCGCCGGTCGTCGCGATGCTCACCACGTTCGACTCCGACGAGTACATCGCCACCGCCCTGCGTTCGGGCGCGGCCGGGTTCATCCTCAAGGACACCGCGCCCGAGCAGCTCGCCCAGCTCGTCCGCACGCTGGCCGCCGGCGGTGTCGTCCTGTCGCCGAAGGTCACCCGGACGGTGGTCGACGGCTACCTCGACTCGGGCGCCGGGTCGTCCGCGGCCACGCAGGTCGGCCGGCTCTCCGAACGCGAGCGGGCGGTGCTCGTCCTCATCGCGGACGGACTGTCCAACACGGACATCGCGCGCCGGATCCACGTCAGCGTCGGCACCGTCAAGGACCACGTGTCGGCGATCCTGACCAAACTCCACGTGGGCAGCCGCGTGCAGGCGGCGCTCGTGGCCCAGCGCGCGGGCCTGCTCGCCGACGGCGAAACCGCGTCGTGAACCGGGCACGGACCGTCCTCGCGGACGCGGGGCTGATCGTCCTCGCCGCCCTCGACGCCGCGTTCAACCAGCCCGCCGGTCCGCTGATCACCGGCGCCGCCGTCGTGGCCGTCGGGGCGCTGCTCGTGCGGCGGCGGTGGCCCGTGCCCGCCTTCGTGCTCACCTTGCCGGCGCTCGTCCTGCTGGGGTCGGTGATCGCGACGCTGGTCGCGCTGTACGTGGTCGCCGTGCGGTACGCGAACCGGGTCCTGCTCACCACCTGCGGCCTGCTGGCCGCGGCCGGCTACTTCGTGCCCGGGCTGGAATTCGGGTACCAGCGCACCGATCTCGCGCTCACCCTCATCTACGCGACGATGACCGCGGCCGCCCCGATCTTCTTCGGCAGGCTCGTCCACGCGCGGCAGGAACTGGCGCTGCGGCTGGAAGACATCCGCGAGGCGCGCGAGCACGAGCGGGTGCTGGACGCGCAGGCGATCCTGGCCGCCGAACGCAACCAGCTCGCCCGCGAAATGCACGACGTCGTCTCGCACCAGGTCAGCCTGATCGCCGTGCAGGCGGGCGCGATGGGCGTCTCCACCCGGGACCCGGACCTGAAGGCGGCGGCCGAGAACGTCCGCCGGCTTTCGGTGGACACGCTCGACGAGCTCCGGCACATGGTGAACCTCCTGCGTGCCTCCGGCAGCTCCGCGACCGGGCTGGCCCCGCAGCCCACGCTGTCCGATTTGGACAGGCTGATCGCCGGCAGCGGCATCGAATGCCGCCTCGAGGGCACCACACCGGGTGGGATCGACACGGCCGTCCAGCGCACCATCTACCGAACCGTCCAGGAGGCCCTCACCAACGTCCGCAAGCACGCCCCGGGCAGCACGGCGACCGTCGAGTTCGCCCACGACGACACCGATCTGACGGTGACCGTCGGCAACACCGCCCCGACCCGGCCGACCTTGCCGCTGCCCAGCGCCCGGCACGGGCTCGTCGGCCTCCAGGAGCGCGCCGCGCTGCTCGGCGGGACGGTCCGGGCGGGTCCCCGCGCCGACGGCGGCTACCGGCTGCAGCTGCGTCTCCCCCGGCCCGACCGGCGTTCTTAGTGCATTGTAGACAGTCCTCAATGGACACCGTAATTCCGTCCGCCGTCCCGAAACCCGAGGTACCGTGAACGCCCTGTTCCTCGCGATCGCCGCCGCACTGGTGGTCCGATCGCTGCTGGCCACGCGCCTGGACCGCTGGTACCTCGGCGCGCCACTGGTCATGGTGCTGGCGGGGGTCGCGGCCGGCCTCCTCGTCGAGGATTCGATCAGCGCCGTCCTCAACACCCAGGCCGTGCAGCAGGTCGCGGAGATCATCCTCGCCGTGCTGCTGTTCACCGACGCCACCGAGGTGCGCGGCGGACGGCTCTGGGGCAGCTCCCCGGGGTCGGTCGCCCGGCTCCTGCTCATCGCGCTGCCCCTGAGCCTCGGCTTGGCGATGGTGCTCGGCTGGGCGCTGTTCCCGGGGCTGTCCTGGCCGGTCCTGCTGCTGATCGCCGGGGTCGTCATGCCGATCGACTTCGCCCCGGCCGAGCGGCTGGTCCGCGACCGGGCGGTGCCGGCCCGCGTCCGCAGCGTCGTCAACGTCGAGAGCGGGTACAACGACGGGATCGTCTCCCCGCTGTTCCTCTTCGCCCTCATCCTGGCGGGCGACCAGGACCAGCACCGGACACCGCTGGCGGCGCTGGGGACCGTGGTGCCCTTCGCCCTGAAAGCCGTCGTCGCCGGCGTGGTGCTCGGCGCGCTGCTGGCCTGGCTGATGGACCGCGCCCAGCGCCGCAACTGGATGACCGGGCAGTCTTCGCGCGTCGCGGTCCTGCTCGCGCCGCTGCTGACCTACACGGTGACCGTCGGCATCGACGGGAACGGCTTCGTCGCTTCGTTCGTTTGCGGCATCGCGTTCCGCTACGTCCACCGGCAGGCCCAGGCGCGCTTCCTCCGCGCCGCGCCGGCCGCACGGCGCGCGGCCGGCGGCCTGGTCCTCGGGCCCGACCTGCGGCTGCTGGAGGACGTCACCGCGCTGATGACCACGGTCATGTGGTTCATGGTCGGGGTGTCGGCGGTGCTCATCGTCTCGCTGGGCGTCTCGTGGCAGGTGGTGCTGTTCTGCGCGCTGGCCCTCACCCTGGCCCGCGTGGTCCCGGTGCTCCTCGCCCTGACCGGCTCCGGGTTTTCGGCCCGCGAGCGGCTCCTGGTGGGCGTGCTCGGCCCGCGCGGGACGACGTCGATCGTGTTCGGGTTGCTGGCGTTCAACCGCCTCCCGGAGGGCGGAACGGCGGACACCATCCTGACCATCACCGTCACCTGCGTCCTCGGCAGCGTGCTGCTGCACGGCGCCGGCGCCGAACCCGCGAAACGGTTCCTGCGCGAACCGGGCCCGCCGGTCGGCGAGACCAGGCCGGCCGTGGCCGTCCCGAAGGCGCCATGACGGGCCGCCGTCTTCTGGAGGTCCTTCGCACGCTCCAGGCGACGTACACGGCCGAGACGGACTCCTGGCACCTGAGCGGATCGACCTGGCAGGCGACCGTGATCGTCAACCCGGGCCGCTGGCTCGGCCTGGAGTTCGCGGCCTGCGACCCGGTGACGGGCCGGCGCGCCACGTACGACATCGACACCGACCTGTACGACATTTCCCAGGACGAGCAGCGCTGGTTCGCCGAGGAAATCGAACGGGACATCATCGAGTTCCTCGGCAACCTGCGCCGCGGCGCGGTGCTGCGCGGAACCGACGGGGCGAAGTTCGTGCTGGTGTTCCCGCTGGACGGGGCGTATGTCCGCGTGACACGAGGCCGCTTCACGACGAGGGCGTCGACGCACGCGGACCTCGCCACCGCGAAAGCCGGCGACGGTGCCTACGTCCCGGTGGACTGACGAGTCTCAGATCAGCACGATCTGCTCCAGCACATCCGGCGCCGACACCAGCAGGAACCCGGCCAACGCCATCGGCACCGTCCACCCCGCCACCCGGACCGCCTGCGGACGCGAGCGGATCCCGCGCACCAGCACCAGCCCGAGCGCCAGCAGCGTCGCCACCGTGAACACCACTCCGTCGGCCCGGCCGGACCGGCGGACCACCTCGCCGAGCAGCAGCCCCGCCGCCAGCGCCGTGCTCACGGTGCCGCGGACGTCCTCGCGGCCGATCGGGCCGAACACCACGCCCGCCGCCACGCCCGCGACCGCCGCCAGGACGCACCACAACCCCAGCTGTCCGAGGTCCACCTCATACGGCATCCCCGGATACTTGACGCCGTACATGACGTCCTTGCCGTAGTAGAACGCCACCACCGCCGCCGCCAGCGCGACGATCGCGCGGGCGATCGCCCGGCCGTCGCGGGCGCCCGGCACCACCGCGGCCAGCAGGGCTATCCACAGCGTGAACGCGTGCGCCAGCGGCCGCAGCGTGGGGCTGTAGTAGGCGTACGCCCCGACGGCCCCGGACACCAAGCCGCCCAGCAGTGCGGCGCCGTCGGACGCCGTGATGCGGCGCGTCTCCAGCAAGCTGACCCCCCAGGTCGAAGCGATGCCGCGCTTTTTTGCACTGTAGCGGTCAGTGACCGGGGCCGCCCGATCCGGGGATGGGTTCGCGCATACTGGTGACGTCCCCGGTGGAAGGAGAGGCGGCTTGAGCGCAACCGCGGAGACGGGCACCGGCGCGTTCGGGCACCCCGCGTTGTTCTACCGGGGTGCCGCCGAATACCTGGCGGGCACCGTGCCGTTCGTCCGGGGCGCCCTCGCCGCCGGGGAGCCGGTGGCGGTCGCGGTCCCCGGCGACAACCTCGAGCTGCTGCGGCGGGAACTCGGCGCCGACGCCGCGCGGGTGCGGCTGCTGGACATGACCGAGGCCGGGCGCAACCCGGGGCGGATCATCCCCGGCGTGCTGCGCGCCTTCGCCGACAGCCACCCCGGCCGGCCGGTGCGGATCATCGGCGAGCCGATCTGGGCGGCCCGCTCGGCCGTCGAGTACCCGGCGTGCGCCCAGCACGAAGCCCTCATCAACCTCGCCTTCACCGGCCGGGACGCGACCATCCTCTGTCCCTACGACGCCGGCGCGCTCGCCCCGGACGTCCTCGCCGACGCCGAGGTCACGCACCCGGTCGTGATCGACGGCACCGGGCAGCGCACCAGCCCCGCCTACGCCCCGGACGACCTGGTCGCCCGGTACAACCAGCCCCTGCCCGTGCCGGCCGGGGCCTTCGAACTGGCGGACACCACCGACCTCGCGGCGGCCCGCGCGCTGACCCACGTCCGCGCGGCCGCCTGCGGGCTGGACGAGGTCCGGGTCGCCGACGTCGAGGTGGTCGTCACCGAACTGCTGTCCAACAGCGTCGAACACGGCAGCGGCTCGGGCACCGTCCGGTTCTGGGGCGGCGACGGGGAGTTCGTCTGCGAGGTCCACGACCTCGGCCGGCTCACCGATCCCCTCGCCGGGCGCCACCCCGCGACCCCGTACCAGCCGCGCGGCCGCGGGCTGCTGCTCGTCAACCAGCTCGCCGACCTCGTCCGCCTGCACACCGGCGACGACGGCACTACCTTCCGGGCGTACTTCCGCGCCTGAACCGGCGGTGCACGAGCCCACCCACGACGGCACCGATCGCGACGCCGCCGTACACGTCGGTCGGCCAGTGCGCCCGCGTCCGGAGCCTGCTGTAGCAGACCGCGGCCGCCAGCGGCGCGAGCGCGGCCCCCGTCGCGGGCGCGGTGAGCGCGACGGCGACCGTGAACGCGGCCGCCGTCGTCGCGTGCGTGGACGGGAACGCCGAAGACTTCGGCTGTTCGAGCAGTGCGCGGTGGGCCGGCAGGTTCTGCGCGGCCGGCCGCGGCCGGCGCACCACGGCCTTCACGCCGTGCCCGAACGCCATCCCGGCCGCGGCCGCCACGAGCCCGCGGCCCGCCGCCCGGCGCCGGGGCCCCGGCCGCCACGCCAGCACGCCGGCCACGAGGACCCACAGCAGGCCGCCCTGCGCCGCCGCGCTGAGCGCCGTGACCGGCCATGCCGGCCGGGTGACCGGAAGCTCGTTTTCATCCGGTCCATCGTCGGCCGGAGGGGACATTTCGCTCGGCATGGCCCCCAACTTCCCGCACCGGCCCCGGTTCAATCACCCGTCTGTCCAGGATGGAGCATCCCCGCGGTTGTCCGCGCCACGGCCTCGAGACCGACAACGGCCTCGACCGGATCGACGCCGAACCGCACGGCCTCATCGGCGATCTCGCCCGCTGGGGCGGGTCACGGCAGGCCGGCGAGGTCGGCCAGCAGGGCCATGTGGTGCTCGAAGTATTCGGTGCGCGCCGCGATCATGACGTCCAGCCGGTGGAAGACCTCGAAGCTGAGCTGGCCGAACAAGTGCGTCCACGCGAGCAGCACCCGGTCCAGGCATTCCTCCGGCACGTCCGCGGCCTGCTGGTCGATCAGCCGCCGCAGGTCGGTGCGGACCGGCCCGGGCAGCGGCCGGGGTGCGCCCGGCTCCCCCGGGGCGTCGCCGACGACGGCGGTGAGCAGGAGGATCACCTTCGACGCGAGTGCCACGGTTTCCGGCGGGGCGGCGTAGCCGGGCACCGGGGTTCCGTAGAGCAAGCCGTATTCGGCCGGGTGCGCGAGCGCCCAGGCCCGCACCGCGCGGCACACGGCCAGCCACCGGCCGCGCGGGTCGTCGCGCGGAACCGCCGCTTCGGCGGCTTCCGCGGCCGCGCCCAGCCCCTCGTACGCGTCGATGATCAACGCGGTCAGCAGGGCATCGCGGCTCGGGAAGTACCGGTACAGCGCCGAAGGGACGATGTCCATGTCCCGCGCCACGGCACGCAGGGACAGGTTCGCACCCTCCTCGGCGAGCCGGCGCCGGGCGGCTTCCTTGATTTCCTGGTGCATCTCCGAGCGGACCCGGGCACGCAGCGACGAGGCGGACACCACCCCAGTCTCGCACACTTCCGAGAACACCCGATCTCGGCGAGAACAGTGTTCTTGACGGCGGCCGCCGTGCGCCAGTACGGTGTTCTCATTCGAGAACAGTGTTCTCGCCTGGGTGGAAAAGGTGGTCCCCAATGTCCCTGCACGTCATCGTCGGAGCCGGTCCGGTCGGCTCGGCCACGGCTCGTCTGCTCGCTTCCCGCGGTGAAGAGGTCCTGCTGCTCAGCCGCAGCGGCGGGGGCCCGGCGGTCGACGGCGTCCGGCTGATCGCCGCCGACGCCACCGACGCCGCCACCCTCGCGCGGCACGCCGAAGGCGCGGTCGCGCTGTACAGCTGCGGCGGACCCGCCTACCACCGCTGGGCCGCCGATTGGCCCCCGCTCGGGGCGGCGCTCCTGCGCGCCGCCGAGACGAGCGGAGTCCCGCTGGTCACGACCGGCAACCTCTACGCCTACGGCGCCGTCGACGGCCCGATCACCGAGCAGCAGCCGATGCGGCCGAACTCGGTGAAGGGCGAGGTGCGGGCGAAGCTGTGGGCCGACGCGCTGGCCGCGCACGAAGCCGGCCGCATCCGCACGGCCGACGTGCGGGGGTCCGATTACCTCGGTGCCGGCGCGCTTTCGTCGTTCACCGCCCTGGTCCTGCCGAAGGTGCTGGCCGGCAAGCGAGCCTCGGCGCCGGCCGACCTGGACGCCCCGCACAGCTGGACCCACGTCGGCGACGTCGCCCGCACCCTGGTCGCGGTCGCGGCCGACGAGCGGGCGTGGGGCCGGCCGTGGCACGTGCCGACGGCACCGGCGATGTCCCTGCGCCGGCTGGCCGAGCGCGCCGCGGACCTGGCGGGCGCACCGGCGGCCCGCGTCACCATCATGCCCGGCCTCGTGTTGCGCCTCGGCGGCTTCTTCAACCCGATGGCGCGGGAGATGGTGGAAATGGAGTACCAGCTGCGGCGGCCGTTCGTCCTCGACTCGTCGGCCGCGACGGCGGCGTTCGGCATCGAGCCGACCCCGACCGACGAAGCACTGCGGGAGACGATCGACGGACTGCGCGAACCCGCCACGCCCCGGTGAAAGGACGCGGCGCGGCCCGTCAGCTCTGGCTGGGGATCTCCGTGGCGCGTTCCCACCCGGACGGCAGGCGGCTGACGTTCAGCGCGTGGTCGAGCCCGCTGGCCGACAACGCCCGGCGCACCACCCGATTGTCGCCCGTGACGACGCGCAGCGTCGCGTTTTCGCGGACCACCCGCGCCTGGATGCCGCCGAGGGCCGCGAGGCCCGCTCCGTCGAGGAAGTCGACCCCGGACAGGTCGAGCACCAGGACCGGGAACCGGCGGTGCGCCCAGGTGCTGAGGGCCGATCGCACCTGGGGTGCGCTGTCCGCGTCGAGCGCGCCGCGGATGCGGACCATGACCGCGCCGAAGTACGGGCGGATGACCTGGATGTCGAACGCGGTGCGCTGTTCGCGCTTCGACGGCGCTACGGGGATCGCCGTCGCTGGGGGCTGGACGACTAACATTCCACGCCTCATTCGCAGATGACGTGACGAGCGGGTCGTTCTCGACCGACCCGCTCGGTCGCTGGCAAGTTCGGGGACGGATGCTGCTGAACCGCACTTCGCAGCGTAGTCCTTGATCCGAACGGCGCAACCCCGCCAACGGCCGAACCCCCTACCTCCGCACGCGGTCCGCACGCGCGCCATCCAAACCACCCATCCGGGTGAACGATGATCGGGAAACCGTGACGAGTCACGGTTTCCCGATCACCCCCGGCTCACCTACCCGGCGTGGTTGGCGAAGATGTCCGACGCCCCGCTGACGGCCACCGGCCGCGCGACGCCGAAGTACGCGGTCAGCGCCGGACCCGTGGCCGCGAGCCCGGAGTAGTCGCCGAGGAAGTAGCCGCCGGCGTCCGGGGCGGTGGTGAAGTCGAACGGCGCGGCCGTCAGCCTCGTCTGCCCGTTGACCGCCCAGTTCGCCGGGTCGCCGCAGTCGCTCGTGGCGGCGTGGCAGTGGGCGAGGAACGCGTCGGTGAGCCCGGGCTGCGCCGGCGTCGCGTTCTGCAGGTCGTAGTAGCTCAGGCCGATCGTGCCGTCGGCGGTCACCTTGATCTGCGGCACGAACGCGGGGGTGTCCCCCGGCGACTGGTCGACGCGGATCGTGGCACCCCACGTCAGCCCGCCGTCGGCCGACTGCGCGAAGGCGATCTTGGCCGCGCCGGTGGCGCTGAACCGGGCGTCCTGCCAGACCGCGTACACGAAGCCGTTCACCGGGTTGACGGCGAACTCGGGCAGTTCGTCGCTGGAGCGGACCGGGTGGCCGGCGATCGTCACCGAAGCCACCTGCTGGGTGTCGATGCCGATCGCGCCGGACCACGTCGTCCCGCCGTCGGTGGACCGGATGACCGCCGCGGTCGAGGTCGACGAGCCGTGGCAGTGCGCACCGCCGTGGGTGACCAGGCAGGCGCCGCCCTTGTTGGTGATCAGGTCGAAGCCGTTGATCAGCACGCCCCGCCCCGGGCCGGTCGCCGGCACCACGATCTGGTTGCCGATCGTCTGGTCGTTCTGCCCGGGGTCGAAGATGATCCGGCCGGTGCTCCAGGTGCGGCCCTGGTCGGTGGTGCGGGAGAAGTAGCTCGGGCCGCGGTAGGTGAACGCGTGCGTGTACGCGCTGGGGTTGGCGTGGCTCTGCGGCGAGACCAGCTGGTCCCACACCGCGTAGGCGCGGTCCGCGAGCAGCGGGTCCGCGGTCACCGTCTCCTTGTCGTTGAGCACCTGCGTCGAAGTGTCCAGGCGCGCGGTGACCGGGGTTTCCCAGTGGTCGCCGCCGTCGAGCGAGCGGCTGATCAGGATCGCGCTCGCCCCGCCGAACGCCGGGCCGTCGGCGTTGAAGGAGTCCGCGATCGAGTACACGACCCGGCCGTCGGCGGAGAAGCTGACCCACGGGTCGGTGGTGCGCTGGAAGTACCCGGGCGAGCCGGCCGGCGCGCCGGCGCAGATGCTGAACCGCGGCTGCGCGGCGGCCGGCGTCCAGGTCGCCCCGCCGTCACGGGACACGACGTTGGTCAGGCCGTTCGACCCGCCGTCGTTCCAGCGGTCCTGCTGCGCCGAGCCGACGAGGTGCCGCGGGTCGGCCGGGTCGGCGGCGACGTACGGCTCGACCTCGGACGCCGGGTAGTTGACGCTGCCGCGCGCCTGTTGCTGAGCGACGAGCGCGGCGCAGGCCGCCCCGCCGCCGAGCGGGTGGCCGGGCACCGCGACCGGCACCCCGGCGGCGAAGGTGGTGGCGACGGCGACACCGGCGCCGGCCAGCAGGGCGGCCACCGCGGCGCCGGGCGGCAGGGATCGGCGGGCGAACCGCCGGGAGTTCTTCGGGTTCACGGGTGACCTCTTTTCCGACACGCCCCGCGGGCCGGACGGAACGGACACGGTCCCGCACCGGGCACGCTGGAGTCGCCTTTCCCCGCACGGTCGTTACGGGTCCCGGGCGCCGCGGGTGAAACATCCGGTTCCCCGCTGAAAAAGTCGTCCGTCCACACGGGAATCGGTTAACGGATGGCCAAAAGATTTGCACCGGAAATCCCGCCGCGGCCGGCCCGGAGCGCGGCCCTTGACACGGACGGGCTCCCCACCGCATCCTGATGCATCTCAGGGTTCCTGATATACCTGCCGCTCAGTGAGGAGTCGGACGATGACCGCAGTGGAGGAGAAGCCGGGCACCCGGCCCCGCCCGGACGTCGAACCGGGCCGGCTGTTCATCGGCGGCCGGTGGACGGAGACCGAGGCCCGCTTCGACGCCGTGGACCCGGCCACCGGCCGGACCCTCACCTCCCTCGCCCGCGGGACGGCCGCCGACGTCGACGCGGCCGTGGCCGCGGCCCGGCAGGCCGCCCCGGGCTGGGCCGCGACGCCGGCCCGCGAGCGGGCCCGCGTGCTGCACCGGGTCGCGGACCTGGTGCGATCCCGCGCCGACGAGATCGCCGCCCTGGAGAGCGCCGACGTCGGCAAGCCGATCTCGCTGTGCCGCGCGGTCGACGTCGAGACCGTCGCCGAGCAGTACGAGTACTACTCGGCCCTGGCGCAGGGCCTGGACGGCGCGACGCGGCCGGTCCCGATCCCCGCGCACGCCTACACCCGCCGCGAACCGCTCGGCGTGGTCGCCGCGATCACCCCGTTCAACTTCCCGCTGGTCCTCTCCGCCTCGAAGATCGCGCCCGCGCTGGCCGCGGGCAACACCGTGGTGCACAAGCCGGCCGAGGACACCTCCCTCAGCGCGCTGCTGATGGCCGGGCTGCTCGCCGAGGCCGGCGTGCCCGACGGCGCGCTCAACGTGGTCACCGGCTTCGGCTCGGAGATCGGGGACACCCTGCTGGGCCACCCCGGGGTGGACAAGATCGCGTTCACCGGATCCACCGCGGTCGGCCGGCACGCGGCGGCCCTGGCCGGGCAGCACCTGAAGCCGGTCACCCTGGAGCTCGGCGGCAACGCGGCGCACATCGTGTTCGAGGACGCCGACGTCGAGCAGGCGGTCGGCGCGGCGATCAAGGCGTTCGTGTTCAACACCGGCCAGTTCTGCATGGGCGGGCCCCGGCTGCTCGTCGCCGACGCGCTGTACGACACGATCCTGGGCGCGCTCGCCGAAGCCGTGCCGCACGTGCCGGTCGGCGACCCGTTCGACCCCGCGACGGTGGTCGGCCCGATGGCGGGCGAGCGCCACCGGGCGAAGGTCGAGCAGTACGTCGAGCAGGCCCGCGCCGACGGCGGCCGGATCGTCACCGGCGGCGGCCGGCCGGACATCGAGGGCGGGTTCTTCTTCCAGCCCACGGTGATCGCGGACCTGCCGGACGACTCCCGGGTGATCCGGGAGGAGATCTTCGGTCCCGTGCTGACCGTCCAGCGCTTCACCTCCGAAGACGAAGCGGTCGCGCTGGCCAACAGCACGCCCTACGGCCTCGCGGCCGGGCTGCAGACGACGAACCTCGCCCGCGCGCACCGCGTCGCCGCCCGGCTGCAGGCCGGGATCGTCTGGGTCAACGACTGGGCGATGCTCGATCCCGCGATCCCCTTCGGCGGCGTGAAGGACTCCGGCTACGGCCGCGAGTACGGCCCCGAATCCCTCGACGCGTACACGCGCACGAAGTCCGTCGTCATCTCCCTCGCCTGAGCCCAGGAGCACCCGCATGACCACCACCACCGCGGCCGTCGTGGAGTCCGCCGGCGCCGGCTTCACCCTCGGCGAAGTGGCCCTAGACGACCTCCGCCCGGACGAGGTCCGGGTCCGGATCGCCGCCACCGGCGTCTGCCACACCGACCTCGGCGTCGCCGCCGGCGCGCTGCCCTTCCCGCTGCCCGGCGTGCTCGGCCACGAAGGCGCCGGGATCGTCGAGGAGGTCGGCGCCGCCGTCACGCGCGTGCGGACCGGCGACCGGGTCCTGCTCAGCTACACCTCGTGCGGCGGCTGCGCGAACTGCCGCGACGGCCACCCCGCCTACTGCGAGACCTGGCTGCCCGCCAACCTGCTCGGCGGCCGGCGCCCGGACGGCACGACCCCGATCTCCCGCGACGGCACCCCGCTCGGCGGGCACTTCTTCGGCCAGTCCAGCTTCGCCGGGCACGCCGTCGCCGACGAGCGCAGCGTCGTCAAGGTCGCCGCCGACGCGCCGCTGGACCTGCTGGCCCCGCTCGGCTGCGGCATCATGACCGGCGCCGGCGCCGTGTGGAACGTCCTCGCCCCGCGCCCGGGCGCCACGCTGCTGGTCACCGGCGCCGGCGCGGTCGGCCTGTCGGCGGTGATGGCCGCCCACCTGACGCCGGCGACGCGGATCATCGCCGTCGACCGCGTCGCGGCACGGCTCACACTCGCCCGCGAGCTCGGCGCCACCGACACGATCGACACCAGCGGCGAGGACCTCGCCGAGACGGTCGGGAAGCTGACCGGCGGCCGCGGCGTCGACGGCGTCGTCGAGACCACCGGCAACGCCGGCGTCCTGGGGACGGCGATCGGCGCGCTGGCCGCGCGCGGCACCGCGGTCGTCGTCGGGGCGCCCGCGTTCGGCACCGAGGTGCCCGTGGACGTCAACTTCCTGCTCCCCGGCCGGCACGTCGTGGGCCTGACCATGGGCGACGCGGAGACCCAGGCGCTGGTGCCGACCCTGGCCGGGCTGGTCGCCGCGGGCCGCTTCCCGGTCGAAAAGCTGGTCACGCACTACGAGTTCGGGCAGATTCAACAGGCAGTGGACGACATGCTCGCCGGCACGACGATCAAACCGGTGCTCCGCCTGTGAAGGAGAAGACCGTGCACCTCCCCGACTTCGGCCTCGGCAGCTGGCCCGCCCGCCGGGCGCGGATCAACCCGGACCGCACCGCGCTCGTGCAGGCGGACCGGACGCTGACCCACGCCGGGCTCGCCGACCGGGTCGCCCGCCTCGCCGGCGCGCTGACCCGGCTCGGCGTGCGCCCGGGCGACCGCGTGGCCTACCTCGGCGTCAACGACATCACCGTGTTCGAGACGTTGTTCGCCACGGCCCGCTGCGGCGCGATCTTCGTCCCGCTCAACTACCGGCTCGCCCCCACGGAGATCCGGTACATGCTCGACGACAGCGGCGCGTCGGTCCTCGTGCACAGCCCGGACACGGCCGGCCTCGTCGCCGCGGCCGGTGGGCTGCCGGGCGGCGTCGTCCTCGCCACGGACCCGGCCGGCGGGGACTTCGAGGCGGCGATCGCCGAGGCCGGTCCCCCGCCGGAAACGCGGGTGGAGCTGGAAGACCCGTGCCTGCTGCTCTACACCTCCGGCACCACCGGACGGCCGAAGGCGGCGGTCCTCACCCACGGCAACCTGACCTGGAACACCGTCAACCAGCTCGCCCACCTCGACGTCCTGGGCACCGACAAGGCGCTGTGCATCGCGCCGCTGTTCCACTGCGTCGGGCTCGGCCAGATCACGCTGCCGACGCTGTTCAAGGGCGGCAGCGTGGAACCGGTGGCCAAGTTCGACCCGGGCACCATCCTCGCCCGGATCGGCGCGGCCGGGATCACCAGCTTCTCCGCGGTGCCCACGATGCTGGAGATGATGTGCCGCCACGAGGACTGGGACCGCACCGACCTGAGCTCGCTGACCTGCGTGCTCTACGGCGGGTCGCCGGTGGCCGAGCGCGTCGCCCGCGCGTGGCTCGACCGCGGCGTGAAACTCCTGCAGGGCTACGGCATGACCGAAGCCGCCCCGGGTGTCTCGATGGCCACCCACGAGGGCACGCTCGACCACCCGGTCGCCGCCGGCGTGCCGCACTTCTTCACCGACGTCGCGGCCCTCGGCCCGGACCTCACGCCGCAGCCGCTCGACGGGACACCGGCCGAGCTGCTGGTGCGCGGCCCGCACGTCTTCGGCGGCTACTGGAACCGGCCGGAAGAATCGCGAGCGAGCTTCGTCGAGGACGACTGGTTCCGCACCGGTGACGTCGTCCGCGTCGACGACGACGGCTGGGCCCACGTCGTCGACCGGGTCAAGGACATGATCATCTCCGGCGGGGAAAACGTGTACCCGGCCGAGATCGAAGCGGTCGCCGTCCGGCTCGACGCCGTCGACGCCTGCGCCGTGGTCGGCGTGCCCGACGAGCGCTGGGGTGAGGCCGGCGCGGCCTTCGTCGTGGTCCGGCCCGGTGCCGAGCTGGACGAACCGCAGTTCCGCGCCCACCTCGAACGGCACCTGGCACGCTACAAGGTGCCGAGACACGTGCGGTTCACCGACACCTTGCCGCGCAACGCCACCGGCAAGATCCGCCGCGTCGAACTGCGCGCCCTCGCCGCCGAAACCTTCACCACGAACGGACCCGCATGACCACGCCTCTGCTGCCCCCTTCACTGCGCCTGGAGCTGCGGGACGACGTCGCCGTGCTGTGGCTGGCCCGTCCCGAGAAGCGCAACGCCCTCGACGACGCCACCGTGCTCGGCCTCGAAACGTTCTTCGGCGCCCCGCCGCCGGGGGTCAAGGCCGTCGTGCTCGACGCCGTCGGCGACCACTTCTCCGCCGGGCTCGACCTGTCCGAGCTCACCGAGCGCGACGCGTTCGAGGGCCTGGAGCACTCGATGATGTGGCACCGCGCCTTCGAGCGGCTCGAACGCGGGCGGGTCCCGGTGGTCGCCGTGCTCAAGGGCGCGGTCGTCGGCGGCGGCCTGGAACTGGCCGCCGCCGCGCACATCCGCGTGGCCGAACCCTCGGCGTTCTACGCCCTGCCGGAAGGCCAGCGCGGGCTGTTCGTCGGCGGCGGCGGGTCGGTGCGGGTGCCGCGGCTGATCGGCGCGCACCGGATGGCCGACATGATGCTCACCGGCCGCGTGCTCGACGCCGACGAGGGCCACGCCGCCGGGTTGTCGCACTACCGCGTCGAGAACGGCCTGGAGCACGCGCTCGGCCTGGCCCGCAAGATCGCCTCGAACTCCTCGATCACGAACTTCGCCGTCCTGCAGGCCCTCCCCCGCATCGCCGAGGCCAACCCGGCCGAGGGGTATCTGATGGAGGCGCTGATGGCCGCGGTCGCCAGTGGCAGCGCCGAGGCGAAGGAACGGATGCAGGCGTTCCTCGAAAAGCGGGCCGGGAAGGTCGGCCGATGATCCTGCGCCCGGTCGCCCCCGACGTCCGCGAAACCACCGAGATCGGCCGGTACCTGCGGTGGCTGGAAGCCCGCGGGCACTTCTTCGACGACTACGCGGGCCTGCACCGGTGGTCGGTGACCGACCTCGGCGGCTTCTGGTCCTCGATCAAGGACTTCTTCGGCGTCCGCCTGCACACCCCGGCCACCGCGGTGGTGCCCGACCGGACCATGCCCGGCACGGAATGGTTCCCCGGCGCGACCCTCAATTACGCCGAGCACGCCCTCGGCCACGGGCCCGGCGGCGCCACCGCGGTCGTCGCCTACTCCCAGACGCGGGAGCGCATCGACCTCACCTGGGACCAGCTGCGCGACCAGGTCGCGCGCGCCCGCGCGGGCCTGGCCCGGCTCGGCGTCGGGCGCGGCGACCGGGTTGTGGCGTACCTGCCGAACATCCCGGAAGCCGTGGTCGCCTACCTCGCGGTCGCGAGCCTGGGCGCGATCTGGGCCTCCTGCGCCCCCGAGTTCGGGGCCCGGTCGGTGGTCGACCGGTTCGGCCAGATCGAGCCGCGGGTGCTGCTGACGGTGTCCGGCTACCGCTACGGCGCCAAGGACGTCGACCGCCGCGCCGAAGTCGCCGAAATCCGCGCGGGCCTGCCCACCGCCGAGCACGTCGTGCACATCCCCTACGGCGGCCACGACCTGCCCGGCACGCTCTCCTGGGAAGACCTGCTCACCGAAAGCGCGCCCGGGTTCGAGCCGGTCGCCTTCGCGCACCCGCTGTGCGTGCTGTTCTCCTCCGGCACCACGGGCAAGCCGAAGGCGATCGTGCACGGCCACGGCGGAATCCTCCTTGAGCACCTGAAGAACCACGGCCTCAGCTGGGACCTGCGCCCCGGCGACCGGATCCTCTGGTTCTCCACCACCGCCTGGATGATGTGGAACGCGCTGGTCTCGGGGCTGCTCACCGGCGCGTCGATCGTCCTGGTCGACGGCAACCCGCTGCACCCGGACCTGGCCTGGCAGTGGCGGCTGGCCGAGGAAACGCGGGCGACGCTGATGGGCGCGAGCCCGGGATTCCTGATGGCGTGCCGGAAGGCGGGCCTCGACCCGGCCGCCGAGTACGACCTTTCCGCGCTGCGGCAGCTCGGCGCGGCCGGCAGCCCGCTGCCCGCCGAGGGCTTCCACTGGGTGCACGAGCGGTTCCCGGGCGTCCTGCTCAACGTCGGCAGCGGGGGCACCGACGTGTGCAGCGGCATCGTCCAGGGCAGCCCGCTGCAGCCGGTCCGGGCGGGCGAGATCTCCGGCCCCTGCCTCGGCGTCGACGCGAAGGCGTTCGACGAGCACGGCGCCGAAGTCGTCGGGGAGCTGGGCGAGCTGGTGATCACCGCCCCGATGCCGTCGATGCCGGTGGGGTTCTGGGGCGACGACTCCGGTGCGCGCTACCGCGACACGTACTTCTCGACCTATCCCGGCGTCTGGCGGCACGGCGACTGGATCCGGTTCACCCCCGAGGGCAGCTGCGTGATCGCCGGCCGCTCCGACGCCACCCTCAACCGCGGCGGCGTCCGGCTGGGCACCGCCGAGTTCTACGCCGTCGTCGAGGAACTCCCGGAGATCGAGGACTCCCTCGTCGTGCACCTCGAAGACCCGGCGGGCGGCAACGGCGACCTCCGGCTGTTCGTGGCGTTGCGGTCCGGTGCCGAACTCGACGACGCCTTGCGCGGCAAGATCGCGTCGGCGTTGCGGACCGCGCTCTCGCCGCGGCACGTGCCGGACGCGATCACCGCCGTGCCGTCGATCCCCCGCAACCGCACCGGGAAGAAACTGGAGCTGCCGGTGAAGAAACTCCTGCGCGGCGCCCCGGTCGGCGAGGTCGTCGGCCGGGACGTGCTCGCCGATCCCGCCTCCCTCGACGCCTTCCTCCTGGAGCGCGCATGACGACCGTCGCGATCGTCGGGACCGGCGTGATCGGGGCCGGCTGGGCCACCCTCTTCCTGGGGCAGGGCCTCGACGTCATCGCCACCGATCCGGCGCCCGGCGCCGAGGAGCGGTTGCGGAGTGCCCTCGGAGACGCGCGGACGGATCGGCTGCGGTTCGTCGCCGACGCCGGCGAAGCGGCCGCCGCCGCCGATTTCGTCCAGGAGAACGGGCCCGAGCGCGAGGACGTCAAGCACGCGCTGTTCGCCGTCCTCGACGAAGCCGCGCGGCCGGACGTGATCCTGGCGAGCAGCTCGTCCGGGCTGCTGCCGAGCGTCATCGCCCGCGGCTGCCCGCGCCACCCCGAGCGGGTCGTCGTCGGGCACCCGTTCAACCCACCGCACCTGATCCCGCTCGTCGAGGTCGTGCCCGGCCGCGACACCGCGCCCGAAGTCGTCGACCGGGCCATGGCGTTCTACTCCTCGGTCGGCAAGCGGCCGATCCGGCTGACGCGGGAGGTGCCGGGCCACGTCGCGAACCGGCTGCAGGCCGCGCTCTGGCAGGAGGCGTACTCCCTCGTCGAGCGCGGGGTCGCGACGGTCGCCGACATCGACGCCGCCATCGCGCACGGGCCCGGCCTGCGCTGGGCCGTGCTCGGCCCGTTCGTCAACCAGCACCTCTCCGGCGGCGCGGGCGGGCTCGCGCACGTCCTGCGCCACCTCGGCCCGCCCACCGAAGAGTGGTGGCGCGATCTCGGCCGCGTCCACCTGACGCCGGAACTCGCCGAGTCCCTCGTCGCCGGCGTCGACGCCGAACTGGCCGGTACCGACCACGACCGGCTCGTCGCCGCCCGCGACGCCGTCCTCGACCAGCTGCTGGCCGCCAAGGCCGCGCAGCCCGACCTGCCCTGACCCTGGAGCTCTTCGTGGACCTTTCCTCCCTGACCGCCATCGACGTCCACACCCACGTCGAGCAGGACGGCCACGGCTGTTTCGCCCTCGACCAGGAACTGCTGGACGCGTCCGAGAAGTACTTCCGCGCGGGCCAGGACCGCACGCCGACGGTGACCGCGATCGCCGAGCACTACCGGACCCGGAAGATGGCGGCCGTCGTCTTCACGGTCGACGCGCCGGCCGCGACCGGGCACCCCGCGCTGTCGAGCGAGGAGATCGCCGACGCGGCCGCCGAGCACGCGGACGTGCTCATCCCGTTCGGCTCGGTCGACCCGCACGCCGGCAAGGCCGCCGTGCTGCGCGCGCGGCGGCTCGTCGGCGAGCACGGGGTGCGCGGGTTCAAGTTCCACCCGAGCCTGCAGGCCTTCGAGCCCAACGACGTCCGGTACTACCCGCTCTACGAGGCGATCGCCGACCTGGGCGTCCCGGCCCTGTTCCACACCGGGCAGACCGGCATCGGCGCCGGCCTGCCGGGCGGGCACGGCATCAAGCTGCGCTATTCGAACCCGATGCTGCTCGACGACGTCGCCGCCGACTTCCCGGAGCTGACGGTGATCCTGGCGCACCCGTCGGTGCCGTGGCAGGACGAAGCGATCTCGGTCGCGACGCACAAGGCGAACGTGTACATCGACCTGTCGGGCTGGTCGCCGAAGTACTTCCCGCCGCAGCTGGTCCGCGCGGCCAACACCCTGCTGAAGCGGAAAGTCCTGTTCGGGTCCGACTTCCCGGTGATCACCCCGGACCGCTGGCTCGCCGATTTCGCCGAGCTGGAGATCAAGGACGAGGTGCGGCCGCTGATCCTCAAGGACAACGCCATCGAAGTACTCGGCCTGTCTTGAACGCCGGATAACGTTTGTCCGCTACGTCCCCGGGCATCCGCAGCCTTCCAGCACTCACGATGGGAGGCGGCGTCGTGGCGGACGGTGACGTGCACACCTACTACGAAGACGGACTGTGGAAGAACCGCGTCGAAGGCGGCCGCCGGGCGTCCAATACCTCCCCCCGCCGCGTCGACGCCGTTTTGGCGGGGCGGCAGATCGCGCGGAAACGCCGGGTCGGGCACTTCGTCCACACGCCGGAAGGCGACGTCGAAACCGAACGCGACTTCCGCCCCGGCGCCCGGCGCACCGACCGCGGCGACGGCGCTCAGTCACGGGCGCTGTAACACAACACCCGTTCGGACGATAGCCCGTTCGTGTCCGGGGACGCCCCGGCCTTCACGAACGGATCACCCATGTCTCGCCTCCGCCTGGCCGCGCTCCTCACGGCCGGTACCTTCGCCCTCGCCGGCTGCGCCGGCACTCCGAGCACCCCGGCCCCGGCCCCGGCCGCGGCCGGCTCGACCACCCCGGCGTCGTCCACGGCTCCGGCGGCCCCGGCCCTCGACGCCGCCAAGGTGGGCGCCGCGATCTCCGACGCCGCCAAGCAGGCTTCGGCCGTGCACGTCAAGGGCACGATGGCCCAGGAAGGCAGCGCCATCAACCTCGACCTGCAGCTCAACCCGGACAGCGCGAGCGGCACGGTGGTGAAGGACGGCCTCGAGATCCCCGTCCTGCGGATCGGCGAGAAGTACTACTTCAAGTTCAGCGACTCGCTGGTGAAGCAGGCCGGCGTCCCGGCCTCCGCGGCCAAGCAGCTCACCGGCAAGTGGGTGTCGTCGAAGGCCAAGATCGGCGAGGGCATCGCGGACGCGTTCAAGGTGTTCCTCGACTACAAGTCGTTCACCGAGGGCACGCTGGGCGAGCTGCAGAAGACGACCTTCAAGCCGGGCGAGCCGACGACGCTCGCGGGCGCACCGGCGCTGAGCTTCGCGAGCCCGGACGGCACGGCCACGGTGGCCGCGACCGAGCCGCACTACCTGCTGCGCATGGCGGACCCGAAGAACGGCGCCATCGAGTTCCGCGACTGGAACAAGCCGACGACGGTCTCGGAGCCCGCGGCAGCCGAGATCTACTCCGGCCCGGGTTCCTGACCAGGTCGAACGCGTAGGGAGGCCGCTGCCGGGGCATCGAAGGCCCTGGTGGCGGCCGAGCTACCGACAGGTTGGCCGTCTTTCCGGCCCAGCGCTTCGCGTAGGCGCCGGCCGGGGCAGACGACCGACTCAGCCCTGCCTTCGTTGGGCGGCCGGAGCCGAGGTGGGCGGCGCACCCGGGTCGTCAGCGGCTCACCGGCGGGCCAGCTGGGCCCACACCGTCTTCCCGCCCGAACGGGACCCGCTGCTCCCCCACCGCTTCGCGACCTTGGTGATCATCCGCAAGCCCAGCCCGGCCCGGGCGAGATCGAGGCCCTCCCGCAGCACCGCCGGCCGCCGGCTTTCGTCGGAAACCTCCACGAACAGAGTGCCGCGGCGCAGCTCCAAGCGCAGGCGGGGCGCCGAATCCGTGTGGCGGAGCGTGTTCTCGACCAGCTCGGTCGCGATCAGCTCGGCGTCCTCGGCCAGCTCCGGCACCATCCACTCGGCGCACATCCCGCGGACGAACCCGCGGGCACGCGCCGACGTGCGCGGCGAGCGGTCGAGCAGGCGGCCCACCCTCCGCCGGGCCGGGCGGGTCAGGGCCGCCTCAGCGGTGGCGGTGTCCGCGTACACCGGCACGCCGCTCGCCGCCAGCGCCGCGCGCTGGTCCGGGCGGCCCGTCACCAGCGCGAACGGGATCGCCGGCCACTCGCCCACGCGCAGAGCGACCAGGGCGAACACGCGGATCAGCGCCCGGTCGCGCAGTTCGAGGCGCTCGACGTCGATCAGGACGCCGTCCTCGGAGTCGGCCGCGAATTCGAGCATTCGGTCGCGCAGCTCCGCGTACGTCGTCCAGTCCAGCACGCCGACGACCGAAGCCTTCGCCGGTGCGCCGTGCCGGGGCACCAGCCACACCGAGTTGTGCCGGGCGAGCACCGGTGACCACCTCCTTCACGACGTTCACCCGATCGGATAGCCGTTCCCGAACCCGTCAAACACGGCGTTTCCCCGATTGACGCGGCCGATCGGGGGAACTCCGCGGGCTCGGAAGGGAGACGATGTGTTCCGTCACACGAAGCTGCTGCAGTTCGAGGCCAAGCCCGAAAAGCCCGACCCCGTCTACGCCCGCAAACTCCAGGAGCTCATCGGCGGCGCCTACGGCGAACTGAGCGTCACCATGCAATACCTGTTCCAAGGCTGGAACTGCCGCATCGAAGGCAAGTACAAAGACCTGATCATGGACACCGCCACCGAAGAAATCGGCCACGTCGAAATGCTCGCCACCATGGTCGCCCGGTTGCTCGAAGGCGCTCCGGCCACCGCCACCGCCGAAGCGGTGAAGGACCCGGTGATGGCCGCCACCCTCGGCGGCATGGACGTCCAGCAGGCCATCGTCGCCGGCGGCGGAGCACTACCCGCCGACAGCAACGGCTACCCCTGGAACGGCCGGTACATCATCGCCTCCGGCAACCTCCTCGCCGACTTCCGCGCCAACGCAGCCGCCGAAGCCCAGGGCCGGCTGCAAACCGCCCGGCTCTACAACATGACCGACGACCCCGGCGTCAAAGCCATGCTCAAATTCAACCTCGCCCGTGACACCGTCCACCAAAAACAATGGCTCGCCGCCATCGAAGAACTCCAAACCGACGGACTCGAAGGCGACATCGCGCCCGGCGCCCTCCTCGACGAAGAGGACCAGACTCACAACCACACGATCTGGCACCTCTCCGACGGCCCCGACGGAGCCAAGGGCACCAGCTGGACCACCGACGCCGGCATCGAATACCTCATGGACCCCGAACCCCTCGGCGGCCCCGGCACCGCACCGAAACCCGACCCCGCCCTTTTCGGCACTTACGAAGCCGCCGAGGGGCCCGCGCTCGAACCGGTCGACGGCGACGTCGAAACCTTCCACGACGGCTCGGTCTGGAAGAACAAGGTCGTCGGCAACACGCGGGCGTCCGGCAGCGCCGAGACGAAGTCCGACGCCGTCGCGGAAGGCCGCAAGCTCGCGATCAAGCGCGGCACGGCCCACTTCATCCACACCAAGGACGGCCGGATCGGCGAGCGCCGGACCTACCCGCGGGCCCGGCCCTGACCTCACGCCGAGGGCATGCCCCCGCGGTCGGCGTCCTCTTCGTCACTGCCGCCCGCGCGGGGCTCCTGGTCGCGGAACGTCGGCTCGGTGTGCTCGCCGGCGATGTCGGCGTCGGCTTCCATGCTCTCGGCGGTCACCGGGTCGATTTCGGGAGTGCTCATCGCTTCCTCCGATCGGGCGAAACCCGGGCATACCCGGCGGCAGGCGGGGTGAAACGCGTTTGCCCGCCGCGTGGCCGGGCACGCCGCCCGGCGGGTCCCCGGCCGAGGGCCCGCTCACCGAATCGGGAGGAAACGACCATGGCATCGATGGAGACCGAGGTCCGGCGAACCCCGCGCCAGCTCCTCGCCGCGATCGTGGGAGTGGTTTTCCTGCTGGTCGGCGTGCTGGGGTTCATCCCCGGCGTGACGACCCACTACGACATGCTCACTTGGGCCGGGCACCATTCCGGCGCCCTGCTCCTGGGCATCTTCACCGTTTCGATCCTGCACAACATCGTGCACCTCGCGTTCGGCGTCGCCGGGCTCGCCCTGGCGAGGACGCCGAGCGGCGCCCGGGGCTTCCTGGTCGGCGGCGGGGTGATCTACCTCGTCCTGTGGCTCTACGGCCTGGTGATCGACCAGGGCAGCGCGGCCAACTTCGTTCCGGTGAACACCGCCGACAACTGGCTGCACTTCGGCTTGGGCGTCGGGATGATCGCGCTCGGCCTGATCCCGCTGGGCGCCACGCGCAGCCCCGTCGCCGACTCGCGGTGACCGGGCACCGGGGCGGGCGGCCGGTTCACGACGGCCGCCCGGCCCGGCTCCCCGCGTAGGCCCGCTCCCGCAGCCGCCCCAGCCAGGCCGGGGCGAACTCCAGCCCGTCCGGGTGGTTCAGCATCGGGTCGAACACCGGTGCCTCGCCGCCGGTCTCCGTCAGCGTCAGCACGGCGCTGTCGCACCAGCGCCCGTCCTCGCGCCCGGTCCGGAACACGAACTCCCACGTTTCCGTCGCCCGGGCCGCGTCGAGGGACGCTTCG
Source organism: Amycolatopsis sp. NPDC051716 (assembly GCF_040681595.1). NCBI lineage: Bacteria > Bacillati > Actinomycetota > Actinomycetes > Pseudonocardiales > Pseudonocardiaceae > Amycolatopsis > Amycolatopsis sp. NPDC051716. Next base: position 183,436 of record NZ_JBFAZA010000016.1, read on the forward strand.
ATCCGCGGCGACGCCGGCTCCGCCCACGCCCCCAGCCAGACGAGCCGGTCGGCCCGGCGGTACGGCACGAGGCTGCTGTAGGCGCCGCGCGTCCACGCGGCCGCCGGCCGGGGCAGCATCCGCCCGACGTGCCCGCTGCCCGCCGTCGTCAGCAGGATGTCCCACGGCCCGCCGTCGCGGCCCGCGCCGGGGATCCGCACCGCCAGCCCGAGCGCGTCCGGCAGCCGCCCGGGGGTGCCGGCGCCCTTGGACAGGCGGGCGACGACGGGCGCCGGCCCGGCCGGCCACGGCAGGTCGCCGGCGACGGGCCGGAGTTCGCCGTGCCGGACCACGCCCACCGGGTGGAAGGCCGGGGCGCGCCGCAGCGCCGCCAGCCCGCGGAAACCCGCCGAGACGAGGCCGGTCATGTGTACTTCCCTCCGGGCCGGGGTATTCCGATCACCCCTCCCGGTACCCGCGCGGAGCACCGGGAAACCGCACCGACCCGAGGAGCCAGCCATCGCCACCGCGGTCCTGTTCGACGTCGACGGCACCCTCGTCGACTCCAACTACCTCCACGTCCACGCCTGGCGCCGGGCGTTCCACGCGCTGGACCGGAACGTCGACTCCTGGCGCGTGCACCGCGCGATCGGCAAGGGGTCCGGCAAGCTGCTGAGCACCCTGCTGGGCGACGAAGACGCCGGCCGCATCGGCGACGAGGCGAAGGAGCTGCACAGCCGCTTCTACCTGGAGACGGCCGACTTGCTGCGCCCGTTCGACCGCGCCCCCGACCTCATCCGCGCCCTGGCGGACCGCGGGATCCGCGTCGTGCTGGCGACGTCGGCGGCGCCGGACGAGCTCAAGGAGCTGCGCCGCGTCCTCGACGTCGACGACGTGGTCGCGGGCATCGTTTCCGGCGACGACGTCGAAGCGACGAAACCCGATCCGGAGCCGGTGTTCGCCGCCCTCGAGAAGGCCGGGACCGCGCCGGAGGAGACGATCTTCGTCGGCGACGCGGTCTGGGACGTCCACGCCGCCACCAAGGCCGGCGTGCGCACGGTTTCGGTGCTCTCCGGCGGCGTCGGCGCGGGAGAGCTGACCGAAGCCGGCGCCGTCGCGATCTACGACGACGCCGCGGCGATCCTGGCCGGGCTGAACGAGAGCGTGCTGATCAGCTGACCTTGCCGGCCACCAGCCGTTCCACCAGCCCGAGCTTGAACCGCTCCCGCCGCTGCACGGGCAGCCCGAGTGCCTCGACGAGCTCCAGCGGCCGCCGCCGGAAGTGCTCGCCGGCCAGCGGGACGCTCGCGAGCTCGACCAGCCGCTGCAGGCCTCGCACGACCCGCGACGACGAGGCGACGTGGTCGACCAGGATCAGCCGCCCGCCCGGCCGCAGCACCCGCACCATCTCCGCCACCGCGGCGGCGGGGTCGGGGATGGCGCAAAGGCCGAACGTGCACAGCACGGTGTCGAAGGAGGCCTCGGCGAACGGCAGGGCCTCGGCGTCGCCCTCGCGCAGGGTCACCGGGTGGCCGAGCCGGCGGGCGCGGTCGCGGGCGATGGCGAGCATCCCTTCGCTGAGGTCGACGCCGGTGAGCGTCACCTCCGCGGGATAGCACGGCAGGTTCAGCCCGGTCCCGACCGCGACCTCGAGGACTTCGCCCGTGGCCTGGCCGCAAGCCCACGCCCGCGAATCGCCGAAGAGACGGCGGTCCCAGCAGCCCATCTCCGCGTCGTAGGTCGTGGACTTGCGGTCCCAGTACCGACGCCACCGCTCCGCCTTCGTCATGTCCCCCAGCGAAGCACGAACCGGCGCCTCAGCCGAACATCCCCGGCTCGTACCCGCCGCCCTTCTGGTGGACGATCACCGCGAGCCGGTTGGCCGAGTTCATCTGCGCGACCAGGGCGATCAGCGCGGCGGTCCGGTCGTCGTCGTAGTGCTTGCGCACCCGGGCCCAGGTGTCGCCGGAGACGCCGGGAGCGGCGTCGGCGATCCGGGTGCCTTCCTCGGCCAGCGCGAGCGCCGCCTGCTCGGCCTCGGTGTAGACGGTGGCCTCGCGCCAGGCAGCGACCAGGTTGATCCGCACGGCGGGCTCCCCGGCGGCCGCCAGTTCCTTGGTGTGGATGTCGACGCACCAGCCGCAGCCGTTGATCTGGCTGACGCGCAGCGACACCAGCTCCTGCGTGACCTTGTCCAGCGGCGACTGGACGATGGCCAGGCTCGCGGTGCCGAACCGCTTGGCGAACTTGGCGCCGATTTCGTTGTCGGTCAAGGTGAAACGGGGTTCCATGACGTCGTCCTCACTCGTGGTGCGGTCTCTGCGAACGACCACGAGATGCCGGCGGCCCCGCACCCCGTGACACCCTGGCCGGGTGACGACGATCACTGTCACACCGCGACGGCGTCCGGCATCTGGAGGGGAAACCCGCGAACGAAAGGGGCGCGACCCATGGCCGATCCCGCCACCGAGGCCTTCCTCGCCCACCGGAACCTGCTGTTCACCGTCGCCTACCAGCTGCTCGGTTCGGCCGCCGACGCCGAAGACGTCCTGCAGGAGACGTGGCTACGGTGGGTGGGGGTGGATCTCGCCGCGGTGCGCGACCAGCGGGCGTACCTGGTCCGGATCACCACCCGGCAGGCGCTGATGCGGCTGCGGGCGCTCGGCAGGCGCAAGGAGTCCTACGTCGGGCCGTGGCTGCCCGAGCCGCTGCTGACCACGCCCGACGTCGCCGAGGACGTCGAGCTGGCCGACAGCGTCTCGATGGCGATGCTGCTGGTGCTGGAGACGCTCGGACCGGCCGAGCGGGCGGTGTTCGTGCTGCGCGAGGTGTTCGACCTGGGCTACGACGAGATCGCCGAAGCCGTCGGCAAGAGCCCGGCCGCGGTGCGCCAGATCGCGCACCGGGCCCGCTCCCACGTCGCGGCGCGCCGGCCGCGCGGTGCCGTTTCGCCGGCGGCGACCCGGGACGCCCTCGAAGCCTTCCGGCGCGCCGCCGAGACGGGCGACCTGCGGGAGCTGCTCGACGTCCTCGCGCCGGACGTCGTGTTCCTCGGCGACGGCGGCGGGGTCGTGCAGGCGGTGCTCTCGCCCGTTTCCGGCGCCCAGGAGGTGGCCCGCCTGCTCGCCGCCGGCCTGGGCAACCTCGCCGCCGGCACCCTGGAAGCGGCCCAGGTCAACGGCTTCCCGGCGCTGATCCTGCGGCGCGGCGGCGAGGTCGACACCGTGGTGGCGGTCCGCGTCGACGACGGGCTCGTCACGGGCCTCTACGCCGTGCGCAACCCGGAGAAGCTGTCGCGCCTGGACGAGGCGACCGCCCTGTGCCGCTGACTCACTCGACGGTCGCCGCGGCGGCGAGGATCACCTCGGCGACGACGTCCGGCTGGGACACCGCGACCGCGTGCGAGGCGTCGATCCGGCGGACCGTCGACGACGCGCGCTCGGCCATGAACGCCTGCGCCTGGGCCGGGATCGCGTTGTCCTGGTTCGCGACCAGCGTCCACGACGGCAGCTTCGTCCACGCCGGGGTGCCCTCGAACGGCGCGGCGAGCGCCTGCTGCGCGACCGGCCGCTGGGTCACCGCCATGATCGCCGCGGTGGCGGCGGGGACGTCGGCGGCGAAGACCTCGGCGAAGTCCGCCGGCTTGATCGACAGCTCGGGCTCGCCGTCGTGCTCGAGGACGTTCGTGGTCTCCGGGCCGAGCTTGGCGCCCGGGTAGCGGCCGGACAGCTCGAACACGCTCTCGCCCGCGTCCGGCTGGAACGCGGCGATGTAGACCAGGGCGCGGACGTTGGGGGCGTCGGTGGCCGCGCGGGTGATCAGGGCGCCACCGTAGGAGTGACCGGCCAGGACGACCGGGCCTTCGACGCTGTCGACGACGTCCTTCACGTAGGCCGCGTCGGACTCGACGCCCCGCAGCGGGTTCGCCACCGCGACGACCGGATAGCCCTGCTCCCGCAGCTTCGCGACGACCCCGGTCCAGCTGGACGAGTCGGCGAACGCGCCGTGGACCAGGACGATGGTGGGCTTGCTCATGGCTGGCTCCTTCAGGGAGAACGATCGGTCTTTCTGCTAGCAACTCTGGACCTTCGCGGCCGCCGTGGCAATGTGACGAAGCCGATCTGGCAGAACGATCGGTCTTTCTCTACGCTGAGGAGATGAGGACTGCCGAGCCGCACCCGAAGGACCGGCTGCTCGCGACCGCCGCCCGCCTCTTCTACGCCGAGGGCATCCACGCCGTCGGGGTGGAACGCCTGGTTTCCGAGGCGGCCGTGACCCGGGCGACCTTCTACCGCCACTACCCCACGAAGGACGACCTGGTCGCGGCCTACCTCGCCGAGACCAGCCGCCAGATCCGCACGGCCGTCGACGCGGCGCGGGCGGGCAAGCCGCCGCGCGAGGCGCTGGCCGAAACCATGGCGGTGGTCGGCGACGCGACGTGCGGGGAAGACTTCCGCGGCTGCCAGTTCCTCAACGCCGCCGCCGAATACCCCGATCCGGAGAACCGGGTCCGCCGGGTCATCGACGACCACCGGCAGTGGTTCTTCGGCGTCCTGCGCGACCAGGCGGCGGACCTCGGCCACCCGGAACCGGACCACGCGGCCCGAGTGCTCGTCCTGCTGCGCGACGGCGCCCTGCACGGCGGCGAACTCGACGACGCCGGCAAGGTGCGCGCCACCTTGCGCCGGGCCGTCGACGACTTCCTGCCCGCCTGAGCGGCGCGCCGAACAGGCGTTCACGCCGCTTTCACCTGCGAAAACTCGGCAGATCTAGGCCGAACGGGTTACCTTGGGCGCGGAAGGTGACGGAGGTCCGAAATGGCGGCAGACGACGCGTCGCACGTCCCGGCCTGGGTGGAGCCGATGCTCGCCAAGGCCGACGGCGGACGGCTGCGCAGCGGCCCGGAGTGGGCCTACGAGTACAAACTGGACGGTTACCGGGCGGCCATGCGCATCGCCCCGGACGGCACCACCGTGCTCACCAGCCGCAACAACATCGACTTCACCGCCGAATTCCGCGACCTCGAGGGCGTGCTCACCCCCGCGCTGGACGGCCGCGCCGCCTACCTGGACGGCGAGATCGTGGTCTACGGCGAAGACGGCCGGATCGACTTCGAGCGGATGCAGGAGCGCCGCGGCCGTTACGTCCGGCACCAGAGCGGGCCGAAGGGGCGGGAGTTCACCGACGTCCCGGTCCGGTTCCTGGCCTTCGACCTGCTCCGGCTCGGCGACCGGAGCCTGCTGGCCACGCCGTACGACGAGCGCCGCCGGCTGCTGGCCGAACTGCCGATGCCCGATCCGTACCGGGTCTCGGTGGTCCGCGCGGTCACCTTCGACGAGCTCGCCGCCGACCGCCGCACGCCCGCGGACTTCCTCGCCCACGCCGCGTCCGCCGGGTACGAGGGGGTCGTCGCGAAACTGCGCTCGTCGGCCTACCTGCCCGGGCAGCGGCCGGACTCGTGGCTCAAGCACCCGCTGGTCCGGACGCAGGAGGTGATCGTCTGCGGCTGGCGGCCCGGCCAGCGCAGCTTCACCGGCACCCTCGGCGGCCTGCTGCTCGGCGCGCACGACCCCGGCACCGGCGACCTGGTCTACATCGGCGACGTCGGCACCGGCTTCAGCCAGGCCACCCGGGACGACCTGCAGGCGCAGCTGCGGGCGATGGAGCGGCGCACCCACCCGTTCGCGACGACGCCGCCGCGGGAGGACACCGTCCGTGCCCGCTGGGTGGAGCCGCGGCTGGTCGGCGAGATCGTCTACCGCCAGTTCACCCGCGGCGGCCGCGTCCGCCACACCGCCTGGCGGGGTCTGCGCCACGACAAGGACCCGGCCGAGGTCCTGGCACCGCGGGCGGTTCCGCACGAACCGGCTTCTCCCTCGCCGCCCGCGCCCGCGCCCGCGCGTTCGCCTTCGCCCGCGCCTTCGTCTTCGCCCGAGCCGGCGGGCCAGCGGATCACCGTCCAGGCCGGCGACCGGCGGCTCACCCTGTCCAATCTGGACAAGGTGCTGTACCCGGCGGCCGGGTTCACCAAGGGCGAGGTGATCAACTACTACTCCCGCGTCGCGGCGGTGCTGCTGCCGCACCTGGCCGGCCGGCCGGTGACGTTCATCCGCTACCCGAACGGCGTCGACGGCCAGAAGTGGTTCGAGAAGAACGTCCCGAAGGGTGCCCCGGACTGGCTGCGCACGGTGCGCCTGGCCGGCACGGGCGGCACGATCGACTACCCGCTCCTGGACGACCTCCCGGGCCTGGTGTGGGCGGCGAACATGGCGGCGCTCGAGCTGCACGTTCCCCAGTGGACGGTGGACTCGGGCACCCGCCGTCCCCCGGATCGGCTGGTGTTCGACCTGGACCCGGGCCCGGGCACGACGATCGTCGACTGCTGCCGGGTGGCGGAGCGCCTCCACGACGCCCTGGTGGCCGACGGGCTGACGCCGTACGCGAAAACGTCGGGCTCCAAGGGAATGCAGCTCTACTGCGGAATCCGGACGGACGACCCGGCGGCCCCGTCGGCGTACGCCAAGCGGCTAGCCCAGCGCCTGGCGAAGGAGACGCCGGAGTCGGTGACGGCGGTGATGGCGAAGGCCCAGCGCACGGGCCGGGTGTTCATCGACTGGAGCCAGAACAACCCGGCGAAGACCACGGTGGCCCCGTATTCTTTGCGCGGCCGCGACCACCCGACGGCGTCGACCCCGGTGACGTGGGACGAGGTCCGCGCCTGCAGGCACGTGAACCACTTGACGTTCACGGCGGACGACGTCCTGGACCGCATCGAAGACCACGGCGACCTGCTGGCCGGGCTGGCCGGGGACGGCGCGCCGCTGGGGTGAGGTCAGGCGCGCCGCAGAAGCCGCTTGACGCCGCCGACGATCCCGCCGGAGTCCGGCTGCGGTTGCACGTACTGGCGCGGCTGCTGTTGCGCCTGATTTTGCGGCTGTTGTTGCGGCGCCTCGGCTTCCGGTTCACGAGTCCGGGGGACACCGCCGGTTTCCGGCGCGGACGCCTCGGGTCGAAGCGCATGCTTCGGTTGCTGCGGGACACCGGAGGTTCGCGGCTCGGCCGGCAGGTGTGCTGCTTCCGGTGGCACCTCGGAAACCGCACCCGCCGGGACAGGCACCGCTCCGGCCGCCGGCTGCACCCCACCCGAAGAAACCGGCGCACCACCAGCTCCCGGCACAGGCACCGATCCACCCGCCGCCTGCACCCCACCTGAAGAAACCGGCGCACCCTCAGCTCCCGGCACAGGCACCGATCCACCCGCCGCCTGCACCCCACCTGAAGAAACCGGCGCACCACCAACCCCCGGCACAGGCACCGATCCACTCGCCGCCTGCCCCGCCGAAGCCGCAACCGGCGCGCCCTCCGGCACACCCGGCCGCTCCCCCGCCTCGCCGGATTGCGGCCGCGGCGCCGGAATTTCCCCCGCGATACTCCCCGAGTCCGGCACCACCGCCTCCGGCCGCGACCCGGCCTGCCCAGCCGCCCCATCCGCCCCCGCCAGTCCGGCCTGCCCCACCGACCCGGCCTGCCCCACCGACCCGGCCGCCCCTGCCAGCCCGGCCTGCCCTGCCGACGCATCCGCCCCTGCCAGCCCAGCCTGCCCTGCCGACGCATCTGCCCCTGCCAGCCCAGCCGCCCCTGCCAGCCCAGCCTGCCCAGCCGACCCGGCCGCCCCCGCCAGCCCAGCCTGCCCAGCCGACCCATCCACCCCGGCCAGCCCAGCCTGCCCAGCCGACCCGGGCGCCCCCGCCTGCCCAGCCTGCCCAGCCGACCCGGCCTGCCCCGCCGGTCCCGGCTGAGCCGCGAGCATCTCCGGCGTGATCGCCGGCGTCATCAGCGGCGTGTGCGCCGCGTCGGCGTTCGGGGTCGCCGGCTCGCGGGCCACCGGATAGCGCGCCAGCGGGTCTTCCTCGACCGCCGTTCCGTCGGCGCGATGGCTCCGGAGCAGGCCGCAGCACCCCAGCAGCCCGAGCAGGCCCGCCAATCCCCACCACACCGTCATGGCACTCCTCCGTTCCCTCGCTCCCCGGATATCCGGCGCCCGGCCGGCCCAACCGAGCGCTACCCGGGTGGGTGACACGATCAGCCCAGTTGCGGTACGTCACCCGGGAAGGTGATCGGCAGCTCGTACAGGCCCCTCGCCGTGCGGCCGCCGCCGAGCCAGCCGTGGAAGAAGATGTGGCCGTCCACCACGTCGGCGCCACCCGGAGCGTCCACCTTGCCGCCGAGCAGGTCCGTCGACAGGAACTGGGCGTCCGCCTTCACGAACGCGCCGCCCAGGGTCGGCGCGGACGCGTAACACGTGTGGTAGCCCGTGCTTTCGAACGTGTCCGCGGAGTAGAACAGCAGGTACCGGGACGCCGTCTTCACCACCGAAGGCGCCTCGACGACCGACTTCTCGGGCGTCAGGTCGGACCGCAGCAGCTCGGTGCGCGGACCGGCCAAGGTGCGCCCGTCGGCCTGCAGCTTCTGCGCCCAGATCGCCGACGGCGGCCCGGTCGCCGCGCCGTCGCTCTTGTAGAGCAGGTACCGGGACCCGTCCGCGTCGACGAACGTCTGCGGGTCGATGTCCCCGTGATCGCCGGGCTCGCACACCAGCGGGCGGTCGCCGGCCGGGGTGTACGGTCCTTCCGCCTTCTTCGCCGTCGCCGCGCCGAGGCACATCTCGCCGCCCGCCGTCTGCGCCGCCGAGAAGTACAGCACGAACGTGCCGTCGCCCAGCTGGGTGACGTCCGGGGCCCAGAACCCGCCGTCCGGCTTCGCCCACGCGGGGACCGCTCCGAGCGCGTCCCCGGCGACGCGCCACGGCCCTTCCGGCGCGGTGGCGCTCGCCATCGGAATCCGCGTCGCCTTCGTACCCGTCGAGAACGCGAAGTAGCCCCAGGCCGTCTTGACGACGTCCGGATCGGGGAAGTCCTGGTTGATCAGCAGCCGCGGTGCGCTGATGGCCGCCGCTTCCGGGGCCACCGCGAACGCGGCAGCGACGGCGACGACCGGAACGAGCAGAAGACCCTTGAAGCGCATAGGCGATTTTGCTGGCACCCCAACGGTTCCGGCAACGGCAGGCGGAGACCGTCACCGGGAAGCGTGGACTTGCCCGCGTGCCCGGATCGGGTGGATTCGGCCGTGCCACCCGGGGTAGCCGCCGACTCATGCACGCAACCAGCGGCCGTGGGGCGTACCGCGCCGGGCACCCCGTCGGCGAGGCCGAAGGAGCGGCGGCCCGGCAGGAAAAACCGTTGGGCCGGCCGGGAAAGCCGCTCGACCGCCGCTCGCCGTTCTTCACCGGGATGCTCGCCGCGGCCGGGGTGGCCGTCACGGTCGCGGTCGTCGAGCTCCTCCTGACGGCCTCCGACGTGCTGCTGCTCATCGGCATCGCGTTCTTCCTCGCGGTGGGGCTCGAGCCACTCACCGCCCGGCTCGCGCGCCGGGTCCCCCGCGCACTCGCCGCCGCGGTGGTCGTCGTGACCGGGCTGGCCGTCCTCGGCGGCTCCATCGCGGCGGCCGCCTTACCCCTGGCCGATCAGGCGACGCAGCTCCGGAACGGCGCTCCGCGGTACCTGACCCTGCTGCGCGACCACGGCACCCTGCTGGGCCGCGCCAACGAAACCTTCGGCCTCGAAGCCGCCGTCCGGTCCGTGCCGCTGTCCGATGTGGCCAAATCGCTCGCGGGGCTGCTCGGTGACGCCCTGATCGTCGTGGTGCTCGCCACCTACTTCGTCGCCGACTTCCCGCGGATCCGCGCCGCGCTCTACCGGCTGGCCCCGCGGTCGCGGCGGCCGCGGGTGATCCTGATCGGCGACGCGGTGTTCCGGAAGGTCGGCGCGTACCTCGTCGGCAACGTCGCGGTGTCGTTGATCGCGGGAGCGGCGACCTTCGCCTGGCTGTCGGCGTTCGGCGTCCCCTACCCGCTGGTGCTCGCCGTGCTCGTCGCCGTGCTGGACCTGGTGCCGGTCGCGGGTTCGGTGGCGGCCGGGGCCGGTACCACCCTCGTCGCGCTCACGGTGTCGGTGCCGGTCGGGCTCGCGACGCTCGGGTTCTTCGCCGGCTACCGGGTGGTGGAGGACTACGTGCTGCTGCCGAAGATCGTCGGCCGCGCCGTCCGGATCCCGGCGCTCGTCACCGTTGTCGCGGTGCTGCTCGGGTTCGCACTGCTCGGCGTCGTCGGCGCCTTCGTCGCGGTGCCGGTGGCGGCCGCCGTGCTGCTCGTCGTGCGGGAAGTGGCGGTGCACCGGCTGGACCGGACGTGACAAACCGCCGCGCGGGGCGAACCCGCGCGGCGGTCGGACCCCGCTGGGGTCAGTTGCCCTGGGTGGTCCCGCCGTCGGCGATCTCACCGGCGGCGCAGTTGTCCGGGTTCTCGCCCTCGGCCTCGTGCTCGCCCGGGGAGAGCACCGGCACGCCGATGCCGTTGGCGGTGTCGTGGATCGGCACCTGGACGCCGAGGACGTTGATGTCGTCGTCGCACACGCCGCCGACCACGTTCAGGTTGTGCACCACGTCGAGGTTCTGCACGTTGCCGACGAGGCCGAACTGGTCGGTGGTGTCGACCGGGTGGCCCGCCACGCTGACACTGGTCGCCGACGCGGATCCGCCGAGCACCGCCATCCCGGCGGCGAGGGCGGTGGCGACGAAGCCGAGCTGCTTGATCACGGGAAAGATACTCCTTCTGGGTACCCGCCGGACGGTCCGGCGGGGGATCGGGGAAAGAAACGGGCCCGGCTTCGGTTCGCCGGACCCGGGAAAGTTCGTTATGGTGCCGTCAGGCCGGGCGGGACCGGCGCACTTCTCCAGCGTCGCGGCCGGTCCCACCCGGGTCGGCGCCGTCCGGCGTCGCGGCGGGTCCGGAACGCGGAACCGGAGTGTGCAGCTCGCTCCGTGTTCCGGGCGCGGTGCGGCGTCGGCACTGGCGGCCGATTTCCCGTGCCCGGAGCCGGCTTCCGCACGCCGGGGCGGCTCCGGGCACGGAAAACTCAGTGACCCTGGCTCGTGCCGCCGTCGGACAGGCCGCCCGAGGCGCAGTTGTACGGGTTCTCGCCGCTGGCCTCGTGGCTGCCCGGCGACAGGATCGGCACGCCGATGCCGTTGAGCGAGTCGTGGATCGGCACCTGCACGCCGAGGACGTTGACGTCGTTGCCGCACAGGCCGAGCACGGCGTTGACGTTGTGGAGCACGTCGGTGTTGTTCAGGTTCACCAGGCCGACCTGGCCGGTGTAGTCGTTGCCGCCGTAGTGGTGACCGTGGTGGTGCCCGTGGTGGTGACCGTCCGGGGTGTCGGCCGAGGCGACGCCGCCGGCCAGGAACGCACCGGCCGCCGCGGCCGCCGTGACGAACCCGATCTTCTTCAGCATGGATTGCTCCTCGATGAACGCTATTCGGAGACGGGACGGCATGAAGGTGTGTTCTCCGTCCCGTGTGAGGGAAACGTACTGATGCCAGGACGGGTTTTCCACTGTGTGCCACCATCGTGTGGGTACCGCGAGCCGCTGACCGCGCCGCGTGTGGTCCGATCGGGTTATTCCCCGGTTCTGTTGCCTGCCAGGCCCATGCCGGTCTCCGTCCCCTGATATCGCTTGCGGAGCAAGGAATGTTTCGGGCACGCGAAAGAGCCCTGCGCCAGGGTGACGCAGAGCTCTTCGCGGGGATCGCCTATTCGGGCCAGGCCTCGGCTTCGGCGGTGAGCGCGGTGGTCACGTCGATCTCGCCCGACCGCACCCGCCACGCGAGCGAGTCCGGCCGAGGCTGCAGAAGGTGCCATCCGATGACGTCTTCGTCGTGGTAGCAAGGGTTTTCGTCGTCACCGATGCCCAGCGCGGCGAAGTACTGGCGGGCGGGCCAGGTCTCGGGAACCCAGGCGCGGGCCCAGCGCACGACGATCCTGGCGAGGTCGTTGCGGCCGTCCGCCGGGTGGATCAGGCGATCGCCGGTGGTGCAGATCAGGCGTGGCGTGTACGTCGCGCCGAGCGGCGCGACGGCGAGTTCAGTGTTCATTCCTCCCCCGGTCCACGGCAGTGGACGGTGTTGCCCGGCTCGGATGCGCTGCTGCGCTTGAGAAGGGAGGGACGGCCGGAGGCGGACGAGCGCGCGCGGCGCGTCCCTGCACGGCTCCGTCTTGAACCGGTGACCATCTTACAAAGGCCGGAAACGCACCGGAAACCGGGGCCCGGCGGCCAAGTCTTCGCCCGTTCCCGTGACACCGGGAGTGAATTCCGCCGGCGGGGGTACGCCCGGGAAGACCGATTTCCGCAACGGGAGGAAGAACCGAGATGAACCACAAGGCAGGCAGGCTTTGCTGCGCCGCCATCGCGGCGGGCGCCTTCGCGCTGACGGGGGCGGTGCCGGCATCGGCGGCACCGGACATCGTCGCACCGGCGTGGCACCAGCAGACCGACGACGACGGAACGAACCGCGACACCACCCGCGACGACAACGACGACAACGGTTTGTGGGGCCTGCTCGGCTTGGTCGGGTTGCTGGGATTGGCGGGCTTGGTGCGCCGCGGCCCGAAGCCGGGCGCGATGGCGGGGTACCCGGCCGCGGGGGCCACCCCGCCGCCGGCGAACACGTACCCGCCGGCCGAGCCGCGGCGGAACCCGCCGGGCGCCTGAGGGTCGGTCACGTCGTAGGACCGGTCCCCACCGGGCGTTTCGGCGCCACTTGAATGGCGCAGCAGCTCTTGGCGCGGCGCGCGGGTGCCGCTGACAACGCGCACCGAGTTCTCACTCGGACCTCGACTGTCACCTTTGTGGCGCAACGGGCCCGCACCTGGCGCGTGACTGCCGCTGACACCGCGTACCGGGTCCCCACTCGAAGCTTGAGCGCCGCCCTTGCGGCGCGGCAGGCTCCCACTCGAAGCCCGAGCGCCACCCGTACGGCGCGGCACGCCCGCGCGCGGCGCGCGAGGGCCGCCGACACCGCACACCAGGTCCCCATTCAGAGCTCGAGTGTCACCGTTGTGGCGCAACAGGCGCACGCCTGATGCGCCAGCGCCGCCAGTACCACACACCAGGTCCCCACTCGAAGCCCGAGCGCCGCCCGTGCGGCGCAACAAGCCCCCACCCCGCACGCGAGTGTCGCTGACAACGCACACCGGGTCCCCACTCGAAGCCCGGGCTTCATCCCTGCGGCGTAACAGGCCGCGACCCGGCGCAGCGCCGACCGAGCACCCTCGACCCCAGCCGAGCACCTGCACTCCACCAGTACCGCGCGCCCGGTTCCCGCTCTGCGCCTCGGTAATACCTATACCGCACGCCCGATCCCCGCCGAGCGCCGGGGCACTTCCGGCGCCGCGCGCCCGATCCCCACCGGGCGCCTGACCTCGGCCGACGCCGCGTGCCTGGTCCCCTGGCGTCCGGGTGTCACCGGTACCGCACATCCGGCTCCCGCCGGCTGCCCGCGTGACCCTGGTGCCGCGCACCGCCATTCCTCTCCTCTTCGCGCAGAACGTCCCGGCGCCGTCGGCGTCGGGACGTTCTGCGTTTCCTTCTCTCCGAATGGCGCCCAGTTGTCAGGTCTCGGCACCGAGGAGGTCACAGTAACGGCCGGAAAAACCGGCCCCGCGACCGCCACCCAGATTAGCCAGGCACTCGCCGCGCCAGAAGTGTTTTCGCACCGTACCCTACTTAAGAGTGGCATTCCCGCCCTCGGCCAAACGCGCATGATTACCCATCATTTCTTTCCTTAAACCTCACGATCGAGTGAAAGTCGTGCCTCACTCGAAACTGGCACCGATCGCACCTTAGGTAAAGAAAACCGGGCTGATTCAGCCATTCATCGCAATCGTCGGACACGGACGAGTGGCGACGTCACGATCCGTAGTAGAAGCGCAAAACGGCCGAACAGCCACTTCACGCGATGTCGATGTTTGTTCCGGGGAACTCGCGGGGCCGCACACCGTGTGAAATCAACCGGTTCCGCCGGCACCCGGACATCCGCTCGCGTTATCGCCGGACGGCGCTCACCATGATCGCAGTCGGCATCGCACAATCCGGAGGAGTACGACATGAAAAGTGCACTGACCCGAGCGCTCACGGTGTTCGTCACCGCCGCCGCGGTGACCTTGGCGGGGGTGGGTGTGGCGACGGCGGGCGGGCCCGGTGGCAGCGGTTCGTCGAGCACCACCTCCGCCGCGGCGGAGGTCCAGGGCCTGCGCGACCAGCTGGCGTCGCGGGCGGACAACGGGGACGTGCCCGGCACGCAGGCCACCCTCGCCCGCCTCGACCCGCTGCTGTCGGATCTGGCCCAGGGCAAGCGGTACTCGATCCAGGCCGCGGCCAAGGACAGCGCGGCCACGGCGCAGAAGGACAACGCCGAAGCGCGCAAGGGCGTCGACGAGCTCGCCGCCAAGATGGCGGAGCGCCAGGCGCTGCCGCCGGTGTCGGCCCTGCTCAACGCGCTGCTGCAGCGGGTACTGATCAGCCTTTCCGCGCTGGTGAACGACCTTCTCGGCGGGCTGCCCGTCCCGGTCGGCTGAGCCGGCCGGTACCCCGGACGGACAAGCCGGCGACGGCCCGGCGCGGTTCCCCTCCCGCGCCGGGCTTTCGTCGTCCGCGCGGACCGATGCCGGCACGCGAAAGCCCGGTGCGGCGGACCGCACCGGGCTTTCGCTGTCGCTTCCGGCTATTCGTAGACGACGTAGGCGGGGGTGGGGCTCAGCGCCAGGACGTCGGCCGGGGTCATCAGGCCCGCGCCGCGGCGGGTGTCCTCCTCGAAGAACAGCTTGAAGCCCGGCCGCACGTGGGCGGGCATGGTCGTCATCAACGTCTTCCACGTCGCCTTCTTGGCGGCGGCCGAACCGATGCCGTCGACGACCTTGACGACCGAAACCCCCTTGTGCGGCTTCAGAAGCTCTTCGTCACGCACGACGGACGCGGCGACCTGGTGGTAGATCATCACCTTCGCGGGCAGGCGGTGCGTCTCGGCCAGGGCCCCGAGGTACTGCGCGACCCCGTCGAGCTCGTCGCCGGTCGTGCGGCCGAACTTCTTGCCCGGGATGACACCCGGTTCCACGGCCCACTCGGGGTCGAGCGCGACGCCGACGTCAGGCTCGGTCAACCAGCGCTCGTAGGCCTGGACCTCGGGGAGGAAATCGGCGCGGCCGGGCTGGATGTTCAGCAGCAGCAACCCGTTCAGCGCCCGCGCGGCGTCGAGGTAGTCGCGCACGGTCTCGTCCCCGCAGCGGCTGCGGAACATGCCGTCCTCGCCCGGTGAGCGGTGCACGGTGGTGGCGATCAGCTCGACGACCGGGGTGACCGGACGTCCTGCCGGGAACGCCTCGATCTGGCGGCGCAGCGCCCGGCTCGCTTCGGTGAGGTCACCCGTCATGCGGCCGAGCGCCTTCGCGCCCGGAGCTCCGCAAAAGCCGACGAGCAGGCCTTTTTCGAGCGGGTTCGGAGGGGGTGGCGGCGGCGCCGCGACGGCCGCGGGTGCTGCCGCGGCGGCGGCCGGGGCCGGCCCGGCCAGCACCTTTCCTCGTTGCAGCGCACCACACGCACTCGTGGCCAAGCCCGCGAGGGCGGCGGTGAGGACCAGGCGTCGATCGAAGGTTCGTTCGGCGGCGACCGCCTTTTTCGGGACCATCGCGGGGAAATACCCGTCGGCGATCTTCGCCAAACCGGTTTTCCGGCAATCACCGAATCGTGCCAAAGCCGTTTTCGGGCTCGTGGCGTCGGCCTGCGGAAACCCGGCTTTCCGGGCGGTGGCAAGCCATTGCGGGCTCACCCGACCCGGTGGCCCGGCCCGCGCCGGCGGCGGGCCGGACGCACACTTCCCCGCATGCGTTGCCTTTTCCGGTCCGGTGCCGGGTTCACCGCCGTCCTCGCGCTGGCGGCCTGTGGCGGCCCCGCGCCCGTCGCCCCGGCGCCCTCGCCGCCGCACCCGGCGCCCGCCGCCGCGCCGGTCCGCATCACGCCCGCCGCCGCCCGGCAGGTCGGCGCCGACGAGCTCGGCCAGGTGCCGGTTTTGATGTACCACCGCCTCGTCGAGCAGCCGAAGTCGGTCTACGAGCGCACCCCCGCCGACTTCACGGCCGAGCTCGAGCGGCTCGCGGCCGAGGACTACGTCCCGGTCACGACGGCGGAACTGGTCTCCCGCCGGCTCGACCTCCCGGCCGGCGCGCACCCGGTGGTCCTGACGTTCGACGACGGCGACCCGAGCACGTTCCGCCTGACGCCCCAGGGCCAACCGGAACCGGGCACGGCGGTCCGCATCCTCCTGGACGTCGCGGCGGCGCACCCGCGGTTCCGCCCGGTCGCGAGCCTGTACGTCAACGAGCACCCGTTCGGCGGCGACGCGGACGGGCGCGCGCTGCGCTGGCTGGCCGAGCACCACTTCGAGATCGGCAACCACACCCGGCACCACACGAACCTGCGCACGGCGGCGGAACCGGCGGTGACGGCGGCCATCGCGGAGGAGGACGCGCTGATCCGCCAGGCGGTCCCGGGCTACCAGCCGACGACGCTGGCCCTGCCGTACGGAAGCCGCCCGCACCGCACGGGCCTGGCGTTGCAGGGCCCGGGTTACGCGTACGGCGGCGCGCTGCTGGTGGGGGCCGGCCCCGCGCCGTCGCCGTGCTCGGCCAAGTTCGATCCCGCCGCGATCCCGCGGATCCGGTCGCAGTCGGCGGGTTCGGAGGCGGAGTACGGCTCGGCCCACTGGCTCGACGAGCTGGCCGCGCCCACGAGCCACCGCTACACCTCCGACGGCGACCCGTCGACGGTGTCGTACCCGCGAACCGGGGGCCCGGTGGCGCCGGAGTGTGCGAGCGTGGGCCTTGCCTACTGAACGACACCCATTGGCCCGAGTGGACTGGCTCCCCCAGCCCCGACGGCGGCCGGCGCCGCCGCAGGGGGTTCAGGCGCCGAGGGCGCCTCGGATCCCGCCACCGGCCGGTCGACCGGCACCGGTGGTTCCAGCGGTTCCGGTAGCTCCGGCGGCTTCGGCACCGGCGGTTTCGGCGCCGGCGGCTTCGGCACCGGCGGTTCCGGCTCCCGCGGCTCCGGGCCCGGCGGTTTCGGCACCGGCAGCTCCCCCGGCCGCTTCGGCACCGGCGGCTCCGGCTCCAGCTTCGGCACCGGCGGTTCCGGTTCCGGCTCCGGCTCCGGCGGTTCCGACTCCGGGAGCTTCGGCACCGGCGGCTTCGGCAGCTCCGGCGGCTTCGGCTCCGTTGGCTCCGAGTCCCGCGGTTCCGGCACCGGCAGCTCCGGCTCCGGCAGTTCCGGTCGGGGAAAGTCCGGCCGCTGCGACTCGGACTGTGCCGGGCCGCCCGGCAGCACCGGCCCGGGAGGCCCGGATGGCCCCGGCCCCGGCCCCGGCCCCGGCCCCGGCCCCGGCGACCGAAACCGCCCCAGGCCACCCCGCACCACCGGCCGCGCCGGCCTCGGTGGCTCAGGCGGCTTTGGCGGCTCCGGCCGCCCCGGTAGCGCCCGCGCCGCCGCCCTCGGCCGCACCGATTCCCGAGGCGCGCCTGGCTTCCACGGCAACACGCGCCCCGGTTTGGCCGCCCGAGCAGCGGACCGCCACCGAAGAAGCGACCTCAGCCGCACCGACCGCTGCGGCCCGGATGGCCCCAGCGCCGGCCGCACCCGCACCCGCATCTGAACCGGCGCCCGCACCCGAATCGGCGCGCCCATCCCGACCGGCGCCCGCAACCGCGCTGGCACCCACACCCGAACTGGCACCGGCACCCGAATCCGCGCCCGCAACCGAACCCGCGCCCACACTCGAACCGGCACCCGCGCCCGAATCCGCGCCCGCAACCGAACCCGCGCCCACACTCGAACCGGCGCCCACAACCGCGCTGGCACCCACATACCAACCAGCACCCACACCCGAACTGGCACCCGCAACCGAATCCGCAGCCGAATCCGCGCCCACATCCCAACCGGCACCCGCGACCGCACTGGCGCCCACCCCCGCACCGGCATCCACGCCGGAACCCGGATCCACCCCCGAACCCGCGCCCAAAACCGAACCCCAGGCACGGCGACCCCGCACCATCTCCGTCGCCCCAGCGATCTCGGTCGGCCCGCCCGCGCCCCGCGTTCCGCGCCCACCCGCCACCCCGGCCGAACCGCCCGTCCCCCCGCCCCCGGCGCCCGCGCCCGAGCCCGCCCCCGTCGCCTGGTGGCCGCCCGCTGTGCTCGTGTTCGCCGTTGCTCTTGCCCTTGCCCTTCTCCTGACCCCGGAAGCCGCTCAGCCCCGGCGGATCTCCGGTGTCGCTGCCGCTCTGCCCACCGTGCCGGCCACCACCGCCGCCCCGAAAGCCGCTCCCGAACCGGCCGCCCTGCCCGAGGGGGTGGCGGTCACCGAAGCCGGTGGCGGGACCTGGCACGTCCTCCCCGGGACCGGCCAGAAGTTCGGCAGCGGCGAGAAACTCCTCACCTACACCGTCGAAATCGAAGACGGCGTCGACCTTCCGTCCTTCGGCCACGACGTCGACGCGATCCTCGCCGACCCCCGTGGCTGGATCGGGCTCGGGGCCGTGACCTTCCGCCGACTGGGCGAGACCGAGACCGACGCCGACACCGAGCCGGCCGTCCGGATCAGCCTGACCACTCCCGGCACCGCCCGGCGCCCGGACCTCTGCGGCTTCAGCATCCCCTTCGACTCGTCATGCCGCCTGTCGCGGGACCACCGGATCGTCGTCAACCTCGCCCGCTGGCTCCGCGGCGCCCACTCCTACGACGGCGACCTGGCCGGCTACCGCGCCTACGCCATCAACCACGAGATGGGCCACGCCCTCGGCCTCGGCCACGTCGGCTGCCCCGCCCCCGGCGCGCCCGCGCCGGTGATGATGCAGCAGACCTTCGGGCTCTCCAACACCTACCTCGCGAACCTCAACCGCGGCGAACCCGGTGCCGCCACGAAGGTCCGTCCCGACGGTGCCGTCTGCCGCCCCAACCCGTGGGTTGCCGCGCCGCACTGACCACTGGTTTGGACCCTCGCCCAGCGGGTACCCACGCCGCCTCTGGGAGGGGTGTGCGATGGCGCGGAAACTTCTGGCCGGTGCGGCGGCGGTCCTGGTGCTCTCCGGGTGTGGCGGGGTCGGGAGCGGTGGCGACACCGGCGCCGCGGCCACCCTGACGACCATGGGGTTCGGCCTCGGCGACGAAATCGCCACCACCCGGGCCGACCTGGCGGGCAAGGCGATCGCGCCGGCCACCGTGAAGATCGGCGGCAGTGCCTTCGACGCCCAGCAGTTCCTCGCTTCCGTCGCCTCGCACACCCCGCCCGACCTCGTCTACCTCGACCGGCAGCTGCTCGGCACCTACGCCGCGCGCGGCACCCTCGAGCCGCTCACCGACTGCATCGCCAAGCAGCACGTCGACGTCGGCCAGTACCGGCCCGCCGCCCTCGCGGAAGTCACCCTCGACGGCAAGGTCTACGGCCTGCCCGAGTTCTACGACAACCGGGTCCTGCTCGTGAACGACGCCGCCGTCGAAGGGAGCGGGATGACGGCCCAGGACGTCTCCCCCGCCGACCGCGCCAAGCTGACCACGGCCGCGCGGAAGCTCACCGTCCGCGCGGGCGGCGGGCTGTCGCGGATCGGGTTCGACCCGAAGATCCCCGAGTTCCTCCCGCTGTGGGCCAGGGCCAACGGCGTGCGGATGCTCAGCGACGACGGCCGCACCGCGCATCTCGACGACCCGCAGCTGGCCGAGGCCCTGACCTACACCAAGTCGCTGATCGACGCCCAGGGCGGCTGGAGCACGGTGAAGGCCTTCCGCGACTCGTTCGACTTCTTCGGCGAGAAGAACCCGTTCAAGCAGGGCCAGCTGGCGGCCAGCCTGATGGACGACTGGTACCTCAACGTCCTCGCCAACTACTCCCCCGACGTGCGGGTCTCCGCGGCGCCGTTCACCGACACCGCCGGCACCCCGATCGACTGGGTCACCGGCAGCGCCTGGGTGATCCCGGCCGGGAGCACCCACAAGGAGCAGGCCTGCGCCTGGATCAAGACGATGACCGACGCGCCCACCTGGGTCGCCGCCGCCAAGGCGCGGGCGGAGAAGCGGAAAGCCGCCGGCAAGGCGTTCACCGGCGTCTACACCGGCAACCGCGTCGCCGACCAAGAGATCTTCGGCAGTCTCGTGCAGCTGAAGGACCGGCCCGCGTTCGACGCCGCCGTGCGGACCGTGCTGCGGGCGCAGGACAGTGCCTTCACCATGCCGGCCTCCCCGGCCGGCTCCGAATTCAAGACGGCCTGGCAGAACGCCGTCAACCGGGTGCTCTCGGGCGAACAGCAGCCCGCCGACGCCCTGCGCCAAGCCCAGCAGGAAGCCCAGCGCGCGCTCGACGCCGCGGTGGCGCACCGGTGAAGCGGCGCACGAAGGAAGCTTGGGCCGCGTATGCCTTCCTGTCGCCGTGGATGATCGGGTTCGTGATCTTCATGGCGATCCCGATGATCGCCAGCCTGGTGCTCTCCTTCACCGACTACGACGCGCTGCGGTCGCCCGACGCCGTCGGCTGGGCCAACTACCGGCGGCTCCTCGAAGACCCCGCCGTGCGCAAGAGCCTGGTCAACACCCTGGTCTACACGATCATGTCGGTCCCGGCCACGATGGCCGTCTCGCTGGCGCTGGCCTCCCTGCTCACCCGGGCGGGCCACCGGTCGGCCGGGTTCTTCCGCACGGTGTTCTACCTGCCCGAGATCACCCCGAAGGTCGCCGTCGGCGTGCTGTTCCTCATCCTGTTCAACGGCCAGGCCGGCCTGGTCAACGCCGTGCTGGGGCTGGTCGGCATCGACGGTCCACAGTGGAGCACCGACGGGCCGTGGGTGAAGCCGGGGCTGGTGCTCATGCACCTGTGGTCGGTGGGCAGCACGGTGGTGATCTACCTGGCCGCGCTGCGCGGAGTGCCCCGGGAGCTGTACGAGGCCGCCGAGCTCGACGGTGCGTCGGCGTGGCAGCGGTTCCGGCGGATCACCGTCCCGATGATCAGCGGAGCGCTGTTCTTCACCCTCATCGTCCAGACGATCGCGGCGCTGCAGTCGTTCGACGAGGCCTACACCGCCTTCTACGGCTCCGCGGCCTCGGCGACCTACAGCAACGACGCGGCGTTGTTCTACCTGATCTACCTCTTCCAGCAGGCCTTCGAATTCCTCCACCTCGGCTACGCCTCGGCGATGGCGTGGCTGCTGTTCGTCGTCATCCTGGCGATCACGCTCGTGCAGGTCCGGCTGAGCCGCCGGTTCGTCTACTACGAAGGCGGTGACCGGTGACGGCGCGCCGCGTGGTCCGCTGGACGGCGCTGGCCGCGGCGACCGTGCTGTTCCTCTACCCGTTCGTCTGGCTGCTGAGCGCGTCGGTCAAGCCGCGCGCGCAGGTCTTCGACAACCTGCTGATCCCCCGGACCTGGGCGTGGGACAACTACGTCGAGATCTGGCGGGCCGCACCGGTCGCGGCCTGGTTCCTCAACAGCGTCGTCGTGTCACTCGCGGCGGCCGTGGCCGTGACGCTGACCAGTTCGCTGGTGGCGTTCGGCTTCGCGTACTTCCGCTTCCCCGGCCGCAGCGCGCTCTTCGGCCTGGTGCTGGCCACCATGATGCTGCCGGCCGCGGTGACGATGATCCCGGTGTACCTGATCTGGAACAGCGCCGGCCTGGCGCACACGCAGGTGCCGCTGTGGGCGGGGAACCTGTTCGGCAGCGCGTTCTACATCTTCCTGCTGCGCCAGTTCTTCCTCGGCCTGCCCCGGGAGGTGTTCGAAGCCGCGCGCGTCGACGGCGCCGGCCACTGGACGCTGTTCTGGCGCATCGCGGTGCCGCTGTGCCGCCCGGCGCTGATCGTCAGTTTCGTGTTCGAGCTCAAGGCCAGCTGGTCGGACCTGCTCAAGCCGCTGATCTACCTTCGCGACCCGGCGCTGTACACGCTGCCCCGCGGGCTCAAGGCGCTGTCCGACCAGTTCGGCCAGGCGGGCGAGCAGCGGTGGGAGATCGTGCTGGCCGGCAGCGTGCTCACCACCGTGCCGCTGCTCATCGTGTTCTTCGTGGCGCAGCGCCACTTCCTCACCGGGATCACGACGGAGGGTCCCACGCCCACCCGGTGAGCGTGGTGCGCATCAGCCGGGCCGCGGCGGGCAGGCGGTCGCCCGCGGCCCAGAACAGGGTGATCGTGCGCCGGCAGTCCGGGCTGTCCACCGGGATCCAGACGACCGGCACCTGCGTGGCCACGCGGCGGGCCATCGCCGGGTTGAGCCCGATGCCGAGCCCGGCGCTGATGAGTTCCTGGATGGCACCCGGTTCGTCGCCTTCGAAGACGATCTTCGGCGTCAGGTCCCGGGCGGCGAAGAGCCGGTCGAGCAGCCGCCGGTGCCAGTGCCCGGGCCGGGCGGTGACGAATGGCTCGCCCGCGAGGTCTTCGACGGCGACCGAGGCGCGCTCCGCCAGCCGGTGGCCGAGCGGCGTGGCCACCAGCACCGGCTCGTCGAGCAGGCGCACCCCGGCCAGGCCGTCGTCGGGAATCGGCTGTGACGCCACGCAAAGGTCGATCTCGTGGGCCCGCAGCGCCCGCGCCATCGCATCGGCGGGCAGCTGGTGCAGCTCGACCTCGACGTCCGGGTGGGCCCGCTTGAACGCGGCGAGCGGCCGGGTCAGGGTGAGGAAGGTTTCCGACGCCAGCCGCACGGTGCCGAACCCTTCTCCCGTCGCGTCGGCGACCGCGCGCCGCCCCGCGTCGAGCTCGCCGAGCGCGCGCTCGACGTAGCCGCGGAAGAGCTGCCCGGCGTCGTTGAGCCGCAGCCGCCCGGCCCGGTCGAACAGCGGGGTGCCGAGCTCGTTCTCCAGCCGCGCGATGGTGCGGCTGAGCGACGGCTGGGCGACGCGCAGCTCTTCGGCCGCGCGGCTGAGGTGCTCCAGCCGGGCCACCACGAGGAACTGCCGCAGCGCCCCCAGGTCCACGTCATGCCTCCCCCGTCATAACGGCATAGCGATATTGATCTTAGACACGATGACCGCGCGGTCATAGCTTCGGAGCGTGGAAAGCACAGCGAAAACGAGACCCGCCGGCTGGGTGCTGCGGGCCGCGGCGGGCGCGCACCTGGTGGCGATCGCCGGCCAGCCGGTGTTCGCCGGCGTGTACCTGAGCGGCGATTACGACGGCCTGCGCCTGCACGCGGCCGGGGCCGACGTCGTCACGTCCCTCGGCTACCTGCAGGCGATCGCCGCGATCCTGGTCTGGGTCCGCGTGCGGCGGGCGTGGCCGTTCCTCGCCACGACGGCGGTGGCGGCCGCGGAGACGATCCAGTACTTCGCCGGGCTGGCCGGCGCGTTGTGGCTGCACCTGCCGCTGGGCGTGCTGACCGTCGCGGGGCTCGTCGTGCTGGTCGTCGCCCTGTGGCGCCGTCCCCTGGAGGCCGTCGATGCGTGAGGGGTTGTCGCGGCGCCAGGCGTTGCGCCTCGGCGGCGCCTTCGGCCTGCTGACCGCCGCGGGGCTGTCCACGGCGGCCGCGCTGTCCCGGCGTCCCGCGCTCACCGGCGCCGAACTGCGCAGTGCCGTGCCGCTGCCCCCGCCGTTCCAGGTGCCGCTGCCGCTGCCCGGGGTGCTGGCGCCGGTGGCTCCCGGCCGTTACGAGATCACCCAGCGGGTCGCGGAAATCGAGGTCCTGCCCGGGATCCGGACGCCGATGTGGACCTACGACGGCACGTTCCCGGGGCCGACGATCGAGTCGCGCCGGGGCCAGGCGATCACCGTGACCCACCGCAACGAGCTGCCCGTGCCGACCGTCGTGCACCTGCACGGCGGGCGGACACCGGCGGACTCCGACGGCTACCCGACCGACCTGGTGCTGCCCGCGAAGTGGCCGGCGGACCACCACCCGATGCCCGACCCGCGGGCCGTGCGGACGCGGCTGACCCGCACCCACACCTTCCCGCTCGACCAGCGAGCGGCGATGCTCTGGTACCACGACCACCGGATGGACTTCACGGCTCCGGCGCTTTGGCGCGGCCTCGCCGGGCTGCACATCGTGCGCGACGACGCCGAAGAAGCGCTCGGCCTGCCGTCGGGACCACGGGAGCTGCCGCTGCTGCTCACCGACCGCGCGTTCGCCGCGGACGGCAGCCTCGACTACCCGTCGGTGGACGGCACGCTGCGGGAGCGGCCGGGCGTGCGGGAAAGCTTCCTGGGCGGGGTGCTCGGCGACGTCCTCCTGGTCAACGGCGCGCCGTGGCCGGTGCACGAGGTCGACGCGGCCCGGTACCGGCTGCGGATCCTCAACGCCTCGAACGCCCGGCACTACGAACTCGAGGCGGTCGCCGGCGACGGGCGGCGGCTCCCGCTCGTCCAGATCGGCGCCGATCAAGGGCTGCTCGCCGCGCCGGTCACCCACGCCGCCCTGCCCGTCGGGCCGGCCGAGCGCTACGACGTCGTCGTCGACTTCGCCGGCGTCCCGGCGGGCGGCCACGTCCGCCTGCTCAACCGGCTGGGGTCCGGGCGCACCGCCGAGGTGATGGCCTTCCGGGTCGCGCGCCGCGCCCGGGACGACAGCCGCGTTCCCGCGGTGCTGTCGACGGACCTGACTCCGTGGGACCGGCCGGTCCGGGTGCGCGACTTCTCCTTCCGGGCCGGGCGGAGGGACGGCGGATCCGGCTGGCTGATCGACGGGCGGCCGTTCGACCCGGCCCGCACGGACGTCACCGTCCCCCTCGGCGACGTCGAGCTGTGGCGGCTCGTCGCCGACGTCCACCACCCGGTCCACCTGCACCTGGCGGGTTTCCGGGTGCTTTCGCGCGGCGGGCGGCCACCGCTGCCGCAGGACGCCGGGCTCAAGGACACCGTGGCGCTGCGCCCGGGCGAAGCGGCGGAGATCCTCACCCGGTTCGACGGCTACCGCGGTCGTTACCTCTTCCACTGCCACAACGCCGAACACGAGGACATGGGCATGATGGCGAACCTCGAAATCACCTGACACGCGCTGTCGCGTTTCGTCACCCGGTCGAGGCGGCCGCGATCTCGAACGAGGGGCGGCAGCCCGGCCCCGGCCACTTCCGGCACGGGTCCCACTGGTCCGGACGGGCCACGACGGCGGAGCCCGAGTGAAGCTTCTTGTCCCTGTGAAACTCCCGCCACTAGCGTCTCCCAGTAAGGGGAAGCCGCCGACGGATCCCTTTCCTGCCAAGGAAACGACCGAGGAGTTCAATCGATGACCGCTCTCGAGAAACCCGTGACCCGGACCGCGTACCAGCAGTCGGTCGCCGACTACTGGAACGCGGAAAAGGACCCGGTGAACCTCCGGCTGGGCGACGTCGACGGCCTCTACCACCACCACTACGGCCTCGGCGACTACGACCCGGCCGTGCTGGAAACCCCGGCCGCCCAGCGCGACGAGGCGATCATCGCGGAGATGCACCGCCTCGAGACCGCGCAGGCGGACGTCCTGCTCGACCACCTGGGCCCGATCACGCCGGAGGACCGGCTGCTCGACGCCGGCTGCGGCCGCGGCGGCACGAGCGTCATGGCGCACCTGCGGTTCGGCTGCCAGGTCGACGGCATTTCCATTTCGGAGCAGCAGGTCGGGTTCGCCAACGCGCACGTGCGGCAGCGCGGGATCGACGGCTCGGTGCGCTACCACCTGCGGAACATGCTCGACACCGGGTTCGAATCCGGGGCGTTCCAGGGCATCTGGAACAACGAGAGCACGATGTACGTCGACCTCAACGACCTGTTCGCCGAGCACGCGCGGCAGCTCAAGCCCGGCGGCCGGTACGTGACGATCACCGGGTGCTACAACGACGTCACGGGCGGCCGGTCGCGCGCGGTGAGCCAGATCGACCAGCACTACATCTGCAACATCCACGCCCGCGGCGACTACTTCAAGGCGATGGCCGCCAACGGGTTCGTGCCGATCAACGTCGTCGACCTGACCGCGGCGACGATCCCGTACTGGGAGCTGCGGGAGAAGTCGTCGGTCGCCACCGGGGTCGAGAAGCCGTTCCTGACCGCTTACCGCGAGGGCAGTTTCCACTACCTGCTGATCGCCGCCGACCGCGTCTGAGGCGGGCGGGGTGACCGGGGAGAGCACCAGGACCACTTGTCCACAGTGGAGCGCCGGCGAGGCCGCCGGGCTCCTGACGGGACCGTTCGGGCTCGGGACGTCGGCGGCGCGGATCGCGAGCCGGTTCGCGCCGCCGCCAGGGCAGGATCCGGCGTACGCCTACCTGCCGTGGGGTGACGGCAGCGCGGCGCCGTTGTACTGCCCGGTCCAGGGCCGCGTCGACGACGGCCTCGCCGCCGAGGTCGATCGGCGGCTGGTCGCCTGGGCGGACGGCTGCGGGTTCACCGGCAAGGGCCTGGAGCAGATCGCCGGGGCCGGGTTCGGCCGGCTGGCGATGCTGGCCCACACCGACTGCGACGACCCGGACCGGCTGCTCGTCGCGGCACAGCTCAACGCGGTCTGGTGGGCGGCCGACGACTACTACGCCGACGACAGCACGCTCGGGGCGGCGCCCACCGAGCTCCCGCCGCGGCTGGCGCTGGTCATGGCGGCCATGGACCCGGTCGCCCCGGCCGGGGAGTTTTCGGACCCCCTCGAAGAAGCGTTGCGCAGCGACCCGATCCTCGTCGGGCTGCACTCGGCGATCGGCCACCTGGGCCGCCACGGTTCGCCGGTGCTCGTGCAGCGAGTCTGCTACGCGACGTTCTCGATGTTCGTCAGCTGGGACGCCTACGCGGCGTGGCGCCACACCGGGCGTTACCCACCGGCGTGGGAGTACCTGGCAGCCCGCCAGCACGACAGCTTCTACACGTCGATGACCCTCGTCGACGCCGTCGGCGGCTACGAGCTGGCCGCCCCGTTCTACTACGACCCGCGGGTGCGCGAGGCGATGATGCGGGCCGGGACGGCATCGGTGCTGGTCAACGACCTCCACTCGGTGGCCAAGGACGCCGCCGACGAGAAACCGGTCTGCAACATGGTGCTGCAGATCGCCGCCGACCGGGACTGCCCGGTCGAGGAGGCGGTGGCGGCCACCGTCGAGCTGCACAACAAGATCGTCCACGAGTTCGAGGCCGGCCACCGGGAGCTGATGGCCGTGCCGTCGCCGGAGCTGCAGCGGTTCCTCGTGGGTGTCCGTTCCTGGATGGGCGGCGGCTTCACCTGGCACGCCACCAATCCCCGTTATCAGTGATTGGGGTTTCGTTGTGACTGTCACCGACCCGGTGGAATCCGAGCAGGCACCGTCGAGCCTGGGACGGGCGGCGGCCCGGACACTGGCCACCACCACCAAGTCC